>JBGCDR010000408.1:0-4227 GCA_045105515.1 Oligoflexales bacterium | reverse complement strand
ACGCAGCTTCTTCAAAGTTAAGAGTCAGAATTGATAAGCTTCGTGATGAAATAGGTTACGCAGCAGCAGGTCTTTGGAACTATAAAATAACATAAATTAAGCTACCAAAGGGTTTTATCAATTGTTAGACAACTCTAATTTGTTACAGCACAATTGGCAACAAAGCCGCTTCTTGATAACGCTCCTATTGGAACAAACCTTGTTATCGGAAAAGATTCAAAAAAGCCTCTAGTATTAGACATTCCGATTTTTGTATCAGATATGAGCTTCGGAGCGCTTTCAGAAGAATCTAAAATCGCTTTAGCAAAAGGTGCAGAAGCAGCTGGAACAGGAATTTGTTCTGGAGAAGGAGGAATGCTTCCTGAAGAGCAAGCTGCCAATTCGAAGTACTTTTATGAATTAGCATCGGCAAAATTTGGATATTCAGAGGATAAATTAAAAAATGTTCAAGCTTTTCATTTTAAAGGTGGGCAGGGGGCTAAAACAGGAACTGGTGGCCATCTTCCTGGTAACAAAGTCAAAGGTTAGATATCGGAAGTTAGACAAATCCAGGAAGGACATGATGCAATTTCACCTTCAACTTTTACTGACTTAAAAACGGTAGAAGACTTCAAAGAATTCGCAAATAGAGTTAGGGAGGTAACAGGAGGAATTCCAATTGGATTTAAGCTTTCAGCTCAACATATAGAGGAAGATATTGAGTTTGCTGTCAAGGCAAGTGCTGACTATATTATTCTCGATGGTAGAGGAGGAGGGACTGGAGCTGCACCACTAATATTTAGAGACAATATTTCTGTGCCAACAATACCAGCTCTATCTAGAGCTAGGAGCTATTTGAACAAGAAAAGTTACGACCATGTGACCTTGATTATAACTGGCGGACTACGGACTCCTGCTGATTTTGCAAAAGCTTTAGCTCTTGGAGCGGATGGAATTGCCGTTTCAAATTCAGCAATGCAAGCTATTGGCTGTATTGGAGCAAGAATGTGCAACACTAACAATTGTCCAGCTGGAATAGCAACTCAGAAACTTGAACTTAGAAATAGACTGAATATTGACGAGTCTTCAAAACGACTAACGAGATTTTTTGAATCTTCCACAAAGCTTATGAAAATACTGGCTAGAGCTTGTGGTCACAACGAGTTAAATAAATTATCAATGAATGATTTAACTACTTGGAAAAAAAGCATAAGTGAATTAACAGGCATAAGTTACGGAGGAATAAGGTGACGTAAGATCAGGGTGAAAAAATTTAAAATTTCAGGTTAGCTGTTTAAGCTCAGAACATAGTTTAAAGGTCTGGGGTGCGATCCATGGTAGTCCAGGACCTGATATAGGAAAGCGGTTAATCCTTAAATATCAATTCATGATCTTTCATAGTAACAAGGAAGGAGAAGATAAAATTACATAAATATATGATAATTTTAAGATATTATAAGCTTAAAAGGGAAATCACTTTGAGGAATAGGCTAATAGTTTATTTTCTAGAAATTGATTGTGTCAGCACTCCTCTACTTTTAATGGAGCGTTTTAGTAGCAGGTTTTAGCAAGTTCATCCTCGAACCTAGAGCAGTACTAAGATAGGTGTATTTCCTACACACAGTGTGCATCCCATAAATTATCTCTGGTAATATTCCATTCGACGATAAAGGATCTCGACTCTTACCTACGAAATCTATGAAATTATCTCCTAATATAGAATTAAGAGACTTCAGGTTAACTGCTTAAGATCAAAAATTGATTCGCAGGTGAGTTGACAAATTAAACATGTTCTCTAGCCTCTAAATAGGTTGAACTAATAAAGAACGGATAGGTATTGAGAAATATAAATAAATATTAACAAGATTAAAAAGAGACATCGACCTGGGCATGAGATTAGTTCGCGGTTGATCGCTCTAACGATATATGGTAAATTTCTCTGCCTGGTATTCTGTAATATATAGGAACGATTTTTGAAAAATTTCTGGCTGGTAATCGCCTTGGTATCTTGGCCTTCAATCCAAGGATGTCATAGTTCGAAGCTTAATGTCGATCAACTGATAGAACAGTTAAGTCCAACAAGTTTGGAAAAGCTTATTGTTCGCGGCTACTATAAAAAATTAAATCCTTCAATGGCGGGGCACACCTTGGTCGACCCGGATGGAGACCAAGCAGGTTCGCTGCGCACTCTACAAACGACGCATTACACTCGTTATGGCGGGGGGGCTTCACAATTCATCTTTGGCCTTGATGACAATAATGACCTCTGCGTCCTACTTGAAGAAAATAGTCGCCGTAAAAAGCCTCACTGGGAACCTGTTCAAGGTTATGGCAACCCACCCAAACTGCGACCACTTGGCGATCAAAGTACGGAAGAATCGCTGCCAAGTTCTCTTGTAGACTCAGCTTTTGAGGAACAATTACGAGGCAAAAACCTCTCCGAAGCTTTGACAACTGCTTACTCAAAAAGAAAAGGCCTAAGTACTCCCTATAGTGACCAAGTGGATATGGAAGGCGTCGCTAAAAAAGAAATCCATGAAGAAACCGGTCTGGATTCTAGAATGGTGAAACTTATTCCAGTGGGTGGGGTGCGTTCTCAGTTTTTCTCCGACTGGGGCCTGGTTGTCTTGGTGCAAGAATATGCCGGAGACTACCAAGGGATTCTTCCTGATTCGTTTCACCCAATTGATCAAGATGAAATCACCCAAATTGTACGAGCGCCTTTAAAGGCGATTATTGCGAGCAAGAATGGGACTCATCGGTACAAGGATCTTGAAATCCCAGGAAAATACCTAGAACAGTTAGGCCGTGCCTTTGACGCCTACTGCGATGCAAAAATTCACCTGCAGAGTAGAGCTTATTTTGCCACCTGCAGGTCAGGGGCCAAAACTCTGCACAGGCTTGGTTATTTGCAAGACCCCATTTCTGGCAAAGGGATTAAAGAAGGTCTACGACGTCTCAAGCTTCTTTCAGCTGCCGTAAGTAAATTCTTAGCCCCCTCGTCCCGATAGAACTGTTAATAACAATCCAATTTACATAAAAGCTGTGATGAAATTACTCCGACCAATATATTTCCAATCAAAATTACAAATATATTTAGAAATGCTTTAGTTCTCATCTGATTTTTGGATCAAATGATTCTGAGGTTTATCAATATATTCAGTCCCGATGACTAGAAAATATTTATTGCTAATTTGTTATGTATTGATCTGAAAATAAGTATAAAAGACCTGTTTATTGTTTAATTCTAAATATGCAGAACGACCGCACATCAGTAAATGATATTTTGGAAATTTTTGGTAGATTTCTTAAGTATAAATCCGTTATACACGAGAGTTCACACTAATTAGGATAAGATTATGAAGTCTCAATTTCTAAGTTTCAAAATGAGATATTCTCTTAATATTATTATGCTGATTATTGGGTTTGCTTTTGTTGGTTGTAAGCAAAAGCAAGATAAGTCAGACCATCTTATGCCTCAGTCTGCAGATCAAGAGTTTAAAGAAACAAAAAATCACATGCATTTGTGAAAACCTTAGGAAAAGAGTAACTGATTTTTATATATGCGGCCAAAATTTACAAATAAACTCATTGAACTGACTACTGGGATGGGTGAATGGTAAGCTCTCAAGCAGTTTCACGAGCTTAAGGCAGTATCTCACATGATGATGGTATTGGCGAACTCCGATGATGAGTGATATGGTAAAACCATGGAAAATCTCAAATACACGGCATTTTAACATGGTGATAAAATGGACATAGCCGAGCTAAACAGCTTGAAAGGGAAGTTAATCGTTCTCCTAGAGCAATTAAAAGCCAAGGATAATAAAGTAAATTTTAATGACGATATGAAACCCTTGCTAAACCTATTTTGGAACGGTCTGGATGAATTGACTACAGAAACGAACAACACCATCAATCAGCTTGACTCTCTTGAGAGCGAAGATGCCGAAATTATTCTTGAAGAATTAAAAAACCTACGTGAGTTCGCATCAACTGTAAATGAAATGATCCAAAGATACCGGTGAGCAAGTTTCTTATCTAGGACCTTCAAGAGTAGAAACTACTGTGCCTGGAAAGCAAATTAACGCTTCTAAGAAACGGCGGGTTGCTAGATTAAGTGCAGAAGAAAAAATTCCATCGCTTCGGAAGGCGGATTTAGTTTAGTCTATGAGGCTAATCTGCTTGCAAGAAAGGGGTATTTATGTCTGCCAATCTCACTTATGAGCAAAGGTATGAGATAGAGGT
>JBGCDR010000407.1:0-34472 GCA_045105515.1 Oligoflexales bacterium | reverse complement strand
TTGCGCGCATGGGCACCCCCAAGATCTTTTGATTTTCCGACAATTATAGCCTTTTTAGAGAAACTGGGGAAATTCGCTAAAGATTATAGTGCTCTAAGCCTTACATACAAAGGCGGCGGTGTGTTTCCAATCAGGCACTATCTACTAGAATTGCCCCATCACTCTTTATTTTAATTCATAAAAGTCATAGAATATTCTCGAAGATAGCGATCGTGGATAGCAATTAACTAATTTTCATAAAATTTACTTAGCCTGCAGGATACATCTTTAACTTTTAATATATGCTAAACTTACTATGTATTTGAATAGACTTCTAAGTGAGGATTAACTGGTGACTTCAAAGCGAACCATCATCCTACCCCCTGGTTCAGAAGCGGAAGCTCCTTTGGGAGAAACTGGACGAAGCATAGAACGTGAAAAAGAGAATCAAGAGTATATCCCCGTAATTATAAAGCGTACCGACGAAGTTTTGAAACATCCTGATGACACTTTGTATCGGGCAATCAAGGAGGGTTTCGAGCAATTTCAGCGTCGATCACAGTCACTATTGTTATCATCGATAGCAGCAGGTCTGATCTTGGGTTTTGTCGCTTTGTTAGTTGCTTTTTCCACCCATCTTTATCCAGCAGATGCTAATTGGGCAGTTAAAAGGTTAATTAGTGCTGCATTTTATCCATTCGGTTTTATTGTTTGTATTATTTCCGGCGCAAAATTATATACTGAGCAGACCGCAACAGCAATCTATCCTGTATTAGAGGGAAAGGTTAGTCTTTTAAAGCTTTTTCAACTTTGGGGAGTGGTGCTGCTGGGTAATTTAGCGGGAACTCTATTAAGCAGCTTTTTAATCTTATCGGCAGAAGAGGCTGTTCATATAGGTACAGGATATGAGCTTGTTGCTGAGCATATGCTAAATATGGGTACGGTTCCAATGTTTTTGAGTTCCATCTTGGCTGGATGGCTTATGGCTCAGGGGTCGTGGTTGGTCTTGTCTACTTCTACCTCAACTGCCCAGATAGCTTGCATCTACATCGTTACTTTTATCATCGGAGTGGGAGGCTTAACTCACTCAATTGCAGGTTCTGCTGAGTTGTTTCTCGCATATCTAATGGCTGATAATATCCTACTTGTAAACATACTGAAAGTTATAGCAATTGCAGTGGTTGGCAATTCTGTCGGAGGAAGCTTCTTTGTAGGAATTCTTAACTATGCACATATTCGTAAAACTCAAGAGCTACTTAATACCCGTAAAAATTAGTAATAGCAATTTAGAATCTCTTTAAATCTTCTGCTGTAACAAAAACATGTTGGTTTGCTAAGCTAACGTGAAAGCTTTATTTTGTGGCTTTAATTTTTCTGATCTGTGGCGAAGCGTTTAATCATCATCATGATATTTTCTTCATGAGCAGGTTTAACAAGGTAGCCATTTGCACCAAGACCCTTTGCTCTGAGAATGAATTCATGGCTCGACTCGGTGCTGAGGAGGATGAAAGGAATTTTATTTCCTAAGTCCCGTAGAGCTTTGAGTAGCTCAAATCCACTCATTTCAGGCATGTTAACGTCGCAAAATACGATCTTTATATCTTTATATTTATTTAGAGTTTCAAGTGCAATTTTTCCATTTTCAGCTTGGAGCACCTGGAAATTTGCTGCGCTAAGCATCGATTCCAATTGCTTTCTAACGGTTCTTGAGTCATCAACAATTAGGATGGTCTCCATGCTTACTCCTAGAAAACGATGCCGGATCCTGGTGTGTGAGTCTTACTTGCTTCCTTTTCGGCCTCAAAACTTACGTTTCTACCAATACTGAAGGAAAATAGGAAGGTAGTAAGGAGTTCATCGTTTGCCTTTAACTTCATACTTAGGATAGGGCCGACGCCTTCTTCAAAGGTCTTGAAATCTTCGGTTTTACATTCGTTTGGCAAGCTTATAACCATTTCGATCGAAAATTTATATAGCCTCATTTTCAAAAGGCCTGCATATATATTTAGTAATTCCTTGTTCCACTCAAGGAAGTCATTCTCGGAATTTAAGGATACTGGAGATGAAGCGCTTAGTGATTGTTTAGACATGACTAAGCCTACAAATCCACTCAACTTGTTACTAATCAGTGCGGAAAAGGCTGACTGTTCTGCTTGCTCATATTGACCTGGATCATGAGATTCATTTTCTAGGGATAAATTAAAACCATACAAAGATCCCAGCTCAATGGCCGAGTCTCTAAACTCATTGACAAGAACTGTCGGGTATTTTTTCGGCTGCATACCAGTACTTTTCTGAAGTATTACTCTTAGAGTTTTTTAAATGGTATCATACTTATATATTTATGGAAAGCTTAGACCTGGCCAATAGGAGGTTCCAGTAAATGGTCCATAAGACAGTGATATTAGAGTCCATTAGTGAAGAACGAGTTGAAAAAATGATAACTTACATGGACGTAAACCTCCAAGCTAAATTAGTCGATTCCCTAGCTGCAGTAGCAAATTTGGAATTTGACATTATTGAAGAGCCCATGCCAAATGAGTTTGAATCTTTGGTTTGGATTCAGACTACAGGAGAAAAACTATTTTATCGTTGCAAGATATATTACAACCCAGAAGTAGCTGTAAGCCTTTATGAAAATGCTAGAAATGTGTCTTCTCCTAAACCCTCTCTCGCAATTAGCTATTTGAAAGAGATGGGAAATGTAGGAGCCGGAACTATAAAAAAGGTGCTTGAGTCAGAAAGTAACTTACTTTCACAGATGTCAATTCCACTTGCATTCAATAAAAATATGGAGTTTAAGTTTGCACAAACATACGTCTTTCATCACTCACAATCTTTCTCATTAGCATCAAAAAACTATAAACTATATATTAAGCATGAATTAGAGATTCTCGATTTACCGACAACAAATGCATTTTATGATTTTATCCTCGCAAAGGAGGATAGTCCTGAGGAAGATTCTGACGCTGATGATATTGAACTATTTTAAGGAAAAATAGTTCCTAAAAAATCAAAAAATTTATCTATATTTTTTCTAAAATCTAATTCTTTTTTGATAAAATATGAACTAATTAAGATCTCCTTTCCTTCATGGTCTGTTCCTTTTTCTTCTTGGCTCAAAACCAGCTGTATGTTCTTTATTTGACCTGGTGAAGAGCCTAGACTGGAGGTGTCTTCAATAAAGATAGCAAGCTTGATAGAATCTTTTTTAGACAGTACCATTGCCAGGGGCAAAGGAAAGTGATCAGGTGATAGGTCCACCCAGGGGTTTCTTACAGGTTTGACCCAGGTTCCTTTCTGTAGCCAATTTTCATCTGAGATCCATCGCCCTAAAACTTGACCTTCCAAGTACACAGTGCCTTTACAATTTTCACCATTTATTTCTAGGGAAAAGGGGGTGTCGAGTGAAGAAAAGTCTGGTAGCATTTCCTTAGTGATTTTTGCTTCCCACCAAATAGATCCTCCTCGACGCAATTTTATGGGAAGACTAGCATCTTTTTTCTCAGATTTATGAGCCTGGAAAGATTGAATAGGTCCGATAGGATGAGACCCACGGAATACTTTCCAGTTAGTTAGAGGAATATTTCCGATCCTAGCATGTCCCCATATTCCCTTGAATGCATCAAACCCTAAAGAAGGTATAGACAGTTTTGTTAATGATAGTCGCCCTCTGGGCCACATGAAGCTACCGTGCCCCCATATTTCCACTCTAAATAGGAACTGGTTATGTCCTTGTCTTAAATATTGATTGAAATTAGGAATATCCTTAGATTCAGCTGAATTGGTCTTGATAGCACTTCCAAGTGGGGATAAAGTTCCAAGATATTGATCATTTAAGTATACCCCGACAATATCGGATGCATGCTGCAAGTATAGAGGTTGGAGCTCTTGGTTGAAGGTGTTTAAATCCTCGATAAAGAACTCTGTTATATACCAACCACTTCCTTGGTAGATACCAAGCTTTTCGAAGGGAAGAGGTTTACCTTGCCATTCCTGAAGAGGATCTGCATTAGGGAGCAAAGAAGGTGACCAAGCTTTGGTTTGAGAGAGCTGGATGGTAGCAGGAACTTGTGTCTGAGCTCTTGTATAAGTTGGCTTTAATACGGTTTTAATAAGATTCGATACTTTTGTTTCTGAAATCTGCTTAAAGCCTTCTAGCTCAAATCGCTCCCTTGTCAAAAGTGTTAAGTATTTTTGTTCAGCATGCTGAGGAGAGATCTTAAGAAACCATTTTTGCCTGTTCAATTTATCAATTTGAATAAGGTCAGGCCCCGATATTAACAATGTGTTCTGATTAATCTCAGTGAGAGGCCAAGTACGTGGACCATCATGCTCATCACTTATCATAATATAAACAAGGCTGCCATCTTGGTGCTTAAGGCTAAGGAATTGTCCTGCAGAATGAGGGTAAGTAATAACTATCTCATCTCCCGAATTTTGCTCTACTTTGATGCTTGGCTCTTTGTAGTCAATGCTCCAAAGATTTGATTTCTTTAGAGAAATTTCACCTGTGGTTCCCTTTCGTCCAAAGACGATTAAAAGCTTTTCAGAGGGTACTAAGCATTGGGATAGAATTTCGCTGGTTGTATAAGCTAAGGTTAAGTCATCGGCCAATTTGGTATGAGTTAGTAAAAGCTGGGTGCTTTCTTTTTCAGAACCTGCTTCGCTCTCAGCACCAGGGTATTTAGCGAGAGGTAAGGTCATGTGTGAGTATCGTGGAAAGCTTAAACTACCAATTTGTAGGCTTTGAGGAGGCAAAACTATATCTTTATCTAATTCATTGACCAGTGCTACTAAAAATTGGTCTTCACCTATTTGGTTCCAATAGGTATACCTCTGCTCACTTTCAAGTTCTTCGGCTCCGAGTTCACTGTTGGCTATTACTACTGCTGAGTTTTCAAAGCTCTTGACCTTTGATGGCAAAGAAAGGCCTCCTATGGTAGCCTCGTAACTATCAAAAAATAGATTTGCCTTGCGAAATTCAAAAAATTTATCTCGGAGCATCCCTGATGGGCCAATCGCCCCATAAAAGTCGATCACGTTATGGAAATATCCTATACTTGGCTTAAGAAAGAAACTGCGAAGATGTTCACGATCAAACTCAATGTGATCCCCTTTTCGATTGCTTAGAGTTATTGAATTGAAATAACCTGGTGTAGAAAAACCAACAATATTAAAGGCAAAAAATCCCTTTAGACCTCCCATTAGCATCCGCTTCATGATACTAGCATTACGGAAAGTCTCAGTGCTTGCACTTGGCATTTGAGTATAGATACCATCAAATTGCATGGGATCATGCATACTGCTAACGATATCATAAGCGACTTTTTCAGGCATCAATGGCCCTTTATAATCTCCTATAGAGTTGAGCATTGCATCAGGTGGATTGTAAATGTTTGGCATTGGGATGATCCCTTCGACCTGACCCATACCGGCTACTTTGGCGTTTCCTGGGCAGCTGGTAATGGGAATATCTATACCCTGTTCAATTACAATGTTTCTTAGAGCTGTAAAATATCCGGTGACACCAGTTTCTTGGTTAAAAGGCCTTTCCCACCCACCTTTATGCCGAAATAACTTTGATCCTTGGAAAAAGTTTTCAAACCAATCGAATTCATTCTCAACTGCATATAAGATGATAGGACCCCCATTAGTTATTAAATAGGGTTTAATCACTTCATTTAATTTTTCAAAGTATTTTCTCACGTAGTCCAGGTAGTCGGGGTCCGAGGTTCTTAAGTTAATCTTGCCATCTCTCTCAACACTTTTTTTGGTGGTTTTAGCGAATAACCATGCAGGAAAACCACCTCCATCCATTTCGTTGGTAATGTATGGTCCTGGGCGAAAGTAGACATAAAGATTATATGAGTGAGCAAGCTCGAGAAATCTTCTGATTGGTGGTTTATTAAAATTGAAATGACCTTCTTCGGGTTCGATTAGATTCCATGGTATGTACATGTCGATGGTGTTAAAACCAGCTGCCTTAAACTTTTCAATTCTATCTTCCCACTCAATCTCTGGAATTCGAAACCATTGGAGGCTACCTCCTCTTAGGAGTCTGTATGACCCATCAATCATGAAACCATTGGGAGTATAAGAAATTTCACGATTACCAAGGGTTTGTCGAGAAAATGATAATAATGTGATAAAAAAAACCAGTGAAATAATGCGGGATAACATGGGCGAAAAGTCCTTTCCTGGTATCCGATTATTGGTGCTTTTCTGTATATGCTAAACTTGAGGCTATACTTTTTAAGATCGTTGACCTTGGATATGGGTTGTCTTTGTGTTCATTTGATTCGAATGCAGTCGGAAAAGCAAAGCCCCAATGATGGGTGCCTAAAACCCCTAAATAATGAGCTTGATACTCCTGCTGCTTCGGATTTAGATGCTGATGAAGCTTTGGATAAAATAAAGTTTGATGAATCGCAACTTGGCTGTCATTTAGTTTCATTTTAGTCCTTCTAAATATATCTAAATAACTCGGAATCAGCACTCTAAAATCCGCAGTATGAACTCCATATCTAAGATGATGCCGAAGAGGCGAGTCTATATTCCCTTCGCTTGGATCAGGCATAGATCCTGATATAGCATAGTAATTAACCCAGGTCGGTAGTGTGTTGTTTTTCCACCACTCTATACGGCTATCTGTTGTCATTCCAAAAATCGCATTTTTAGCCTCTTTTATAAAAAGTTTAAATCGATCGATATTTTTAAAGTAGCTAGCAGTATATTGGAGTTCAAAATTCTGGCTTATAACCTTAATAAGTAACTGATAGAGTCCTGCTAATTCAAAATTTGGTGAGTTAGGAAAGGGCTCTGCCTCAGGTAAGGAAGATCCAATTTCCTTCAGGAATAACAACATATCTTTCCACTTTAATGAATTGCGCGATACCACACCTGGAATCTTAAACCAGTTAAAGGGATTATCTTCTAGATCATCTGAAAGTTTTGATAACTTTGTTATTAATTTATATGAAAGTTCGTGCCTGTCGTGGACCATGTTGCTAAGTTCAGATCCAAATAGGACTCCTCCAAGGCTGACCACTCCTTTAATATTTGCTGCCCAAGGATATAACTTATTTTTGTGTGCGAGGTCAGAAATAAAGTCAAGTGCCACATTGGCCCCTTGAGAATAGCCCATCAGATAGATTTCTTTTGGTAAGCCAAGAATGCTAAATACTTTGCTTAACCTACGTTGGTATATAGATCGTTTGTTACTTATGTCACCTAATGTTTCTAGAGAGCCAAATAGGGGCCTCATATATATAAGCTTAACTAGTGCTTTACCACTTTTAGAATCAATGCTCCCAACAGATATTAACTGATTTAGGGGGCTTTCGACCACCTGCATTTCTTTAAAATTAAATACTTTTCCCAGTTGTTGGGTTTTTGTTTGGGCACTAAGCTTGCGATTCCATTCTTCATAAAAACTTGAATTTTTGTTATTTAGTACTTCTTCAAAAGGACGATTGTCAATAAATTCCCCAAAAATCCCTGGGAATAAGACAATAGTGATCGGTTGATTTCGTTCACGAAGAAATTTTTCTGGATCATCTATATAGGAAAACAACTTTTTTTGGCTTAGTTTATAGAGGTCCAGGTTTGATATCTTAATTAGGTTTTTCTCTTTGGTTAGTAAGGCTTCTTGGTTGTTAATGCGCTGTGCATCCTCTGCAAGATTTTTCGGTGGATAAAGAATTATTTGTGTGATTTCTTCAAGGGTGAAATCGTTACGCAGAAAGCTGAAGCTTATGTTTCTCATGAAATCTACGGTATTTACAGATTGGCCAATAGCTTCTCCTTTAGAGAGAATGCAACAGCATATAATCCCGACTAATAAAGAAATCCGGCTTGAATAGTTTGCCATATTTAATCCTGTCACTTTTTTCTTTTTTTATCAAACTAGAGCGAACCTTTGATACTTATTTGCAATGAAATCTATATAAAATCAAGTTCATTTGATTTTGAGAGATAAATCTTAGGGGTAATTTTAATAGCTATAAGGAAGGTATTTTCTGCAAAAACAGGAAACATTAGTTTTTTAATAGGTGTTGCATGGCGTGTTTTTCAAGCCGATACCGGAGGGTATGTCTGGAAATTCCAAGGAGCTGCGCTGCCTTTGTCTGATTAAATTTTGCTTTTTCCAAAGCTTGCGAAATAAAATTTTTCTCTACTTTGTCTAAGCATAGCCCTTGATTAGGAAGAGGAAAACTATTGTTTTGTTTTGCTGAAACTGTATCAAATGTACTCATACGCTTTATGGTATCATTATTGGAACCTGGAAATTTTATACTAGCTAAATGATCAGGTTGAGGTGGGGATAACTCTGTCCATTGAAAATCGAATTCCAAATGCTCAGGCTCTAAAACTTCTGGTTCATGTAAGATTAAGGCTCTCTGTAAACAGTTACGTAATTCCCGGATATTGCCAGGCCAGGAATACTTGCAAAGGTGAGAAATAGTGGCTGCAGGTAATTGTGGCTTTTCAATTTCCAGGTCTCTGCTTAACTTTTCCAGAAAATGCTTACTTAAGATTTTTACATCTTCTCTTCTCTCTCGTAGAGGTGGAATATAAACTGGAAGTACATTTAGGCGAAAATAAAGATCGGTGCGAAAATCATCAGTCTGTATCATGCGTTTTAAGTCGCGATTTGTCGCTACTACGATGCGTGCATGAACAGCTATTTCCTTTACCCCTCCAAGTCTGCGAAAGCGTTTAACTTCTAAAACTCGCAAAAGCTTAGCTTGTAGTTTGGGAGGCATTTCTCCAATCTCATCAAGGAAAATAGTCCCGTTTTGGCCGATTTCAAACAAGCCTAGTTTACGTTCTCTGGCATCGGTAAAAGCACCTTTTTCATGCCCAAATAACTCACTTTCAAGTAATGATTCAGGTATACTGGCGCAGTTAATCTCAACGAAGGGTTGATCAAAGCGGGAAGACCATTGATGGATGGCTTGAGCTGCAAGTTCTTTGCCCACGCCACTTTCCCCGCAAATCATTGCAGTATCTGCTTTGCTTTGGGCAATGAGTTCGAGTCGTTTTTTTAATTTTTGAGTTTCTATTGCATGTCCTATGATTTCAACACTACTGGTATCAAGTTCCTTGCCAGCCATTTTTCGAACCTTTTGCCGAAGGTAAGATACCTCACCAGCACGTTGAAGGGCTGCGATCAAGTCCTTCATGTCAAAAGGCTTTTGCAGGTAATCAAAGGCCCCCAAGCGAATCGCTGTTATTGCTGAGTCTATCGCTCCATGAGCTGTGATCAAGATTACTGGCATTTGTGGGTGGTCATGGTGCCATTTTTTTAATAAATCCAAACCATTACCGTCAGGAAGCCGGAGGTCACAGATGGCGATATCTGCTTGGAATTTCGGGAATTTCGCGAGTGCTTCACTGATTGATGCAGCTCGTGCAACCTGCATCTTTAAGTTGTGTAGCTCAGTTTCAATGCTCCAAGCTAACAGATCTTCATCATCCACGAGTAGTACTTTTAGGCCTGATAAAGCCGTCTTGATATGTTTAGGCAAGTCATACTCCTGATTTTAAGTTTTTGGGAAATAGACAGAGACTCGGGCCCCACCACCACTAGGATTACTAATCTTTAAGCGACCTTGATGGGCGTTTGCTATCTTCTGAACATTGGTAAGACCCATTCCTGAGCTAGCTTCCTTGGTAGTCCAAAAAGCATTTTTTCCGCTTTCAATGGCTTCTGGAGAAAAACCTTTTCCTTTATCAGTTATTTGTAAGACAGCTCCATACTTTTCTTTGCTTTGCCAGCGAAATTTTTTTACACAAACTTCAACCTTCGGTTTGCTCCCAAGTGGAGTCGCTTCGAATGAATTGTGGACAAGTGCTTTGAAAGCGTAGAGGAAAGATTTGAGATCGCAATTTATCTGTGGGTTATCGATTTTGAAGTGCAAATCGGAAGTGTTTTTTTTGAACTTCCCAGTTTGCAAATATGCTAAGCCTTCATTGATAAGAAAATCTGAAGCATATGTTTTCGCTGAGAGGTTCAGAGGGGCAGAGTACTCCATGAGATCTCTCACATAGTCTTCAAGTAAAAAAATGTTGTTATAGCTATGCTCAATAGCTTTGAGAACCATTTCACTCTTGCCTTCAGCGTCAGGCTTGAACCCTTCAAAAGCTATCTGTTTGCGAATGATCTCTAATGCTGCCTGAATACCAGCAATGGGATTTAATATTCTATCAGCCACTGAACTCGACCAAGTGTGAACCATCTGCTGTGCTAACAACAGGGTTCTAGCATCTATTTTTCTTTTGGGCGAATGCATAAGTCTTCCAATGTTGCATATTGTCGATCCCTCAACAAAGGGATCGGCTATCATTAGCAAAAAAAGTGCCATTATAGGCTAGACTTATTGTGAGCTGGAAAGTGGCTCGATTTTTTGCATCAAAAGATACAAAGAGTACTATATCCCACATTGTTGTTTTTGGGAACCCTTGACTTAAGTCTGGAGACAGAAGCTTAGGTTATTTAGGCGCGAGTTGAGATAAAAGCTCCCAATCAAATAATTGATTGGGAGGTAAGTTTTTACCAAGAGTCATAATTGGAGAATGACTGTTTCCAGGGAGTTGCTTTTCCTACCTCGATTGAGTAAGTGGGAAAAATCGGTTGGATAGTGTGTTTCATAACGACTACAGCTTTATTGCCCTTGCGCTTGTATATTTTACCAGTTGCAATCCAGTAGTGGTTTTGATTGTAGATGGACACTCTGGTTCCCTTTACACCCTTATCAGTTTCGATGATACAAACCTTTCCTTTTTTGGATTTCGGTACTGCACATTTTATGATCTTGGGAATAATCCTCTCTTTAGCATAGCTTTGTGTTGCCATTGGAAATAAGTAGCAACCGAACATCAGTGAAATCCACCAAATTTTTTTGTTTATGCTTTTAATTTTTTCCTTTACCAGACTCATAATGTCAATTCCTGTATATTATCTTTCAATAGCAAAGAGCAAGAAGAATGCCAAATATAAGTACCCAAAATATCTGATTTTCGTTTTTATCAATTTATGCATTTTTTTTGCAAACGTCAAAAATGTATACACATGAGTGATTTGAAAATCTAAAAATATTAAATAGTTATCGATATTTCGTTTTTTAAATAAATAATAAACTATAATATTAGGCAGTTGCTTACATGTGAAATATTATACACGAATTATCGTTATTAATTCTTGACATCTTTTATAATAGCTGTTTTAATCGCATTTAAATTTGACTGAACTTTATTAATTTTAATACGGACTACAACCCCAGGAGGATTTTTAATGATCTTTAAGAACTTTATGGTTTGGATTTTCCTTTTATATTGCTTTGGATGTGGAGATCCAATGTCGGATTTCGATATTGAAACATCAACAAAATCTAAACCACAAGCTGTAGGTTTTTCCATAAGTAATGAACCTGGAATTTCCAAAATGGGAAATCTAGTAGTTAAATTCAAGGAAATTCCAGCAGATATCAAAACGGTTAAGCTCAAAATTGTTGATAAGGAAGGAAATACACTAAGAGAAGAAAAAGAGATTCAAGTAAGTGATGATCTTATTCCTCTTGCAATACCATTAGAATTTGGTGAGTATGAGGTTCGTACAGTTTATCTAGATGATGATGATAACGTGATCTATGATTCTAAGAAGTGTAAAGTTGAAGATGACATGGTGAACATTGGAAGACGAATTACAGAAGTAAGTCCAAGTGCATGCAAATTAGATGATGAAGAGCTAAAAGTTGAACCTTATCTATCCGAATCTGATCGTTTGCTTAATGCAGAATATGATGGCCCTGGTTGGCCTAAGAGACCAAGAAAAGGTATGAGCATTGCAAGTTCATTAATCACTTCAAATCTGCTAACTGTTGCTGTGGGTGGAAATATTTGGGGTGTTGGAGGAGCTGGAGCAACTGAAACTAAAGTTGGGGTCGAGTATGCATCTGGGGTTGATTTTATTAAGCATGCTCCTAAAAAAGATACACTACTTTTTAATGATGATGGAACCCTTGCTTTCGAAGAAGGTAAATCATTTGTAGCAATTTGTAATTATACTACTAGTGTATCAAATTCTGTTGCAGGAGCTACGAGTGTATCCTTGTCTCCAAAATTTATACCAGGTTCAAGCTCAGGTATTACCAACTATACAAATATCGCTAAGGGAAAAACTACAGTACTTAACTCTTCGAGTAAGTTCTTTACCATTAGGGAAGGGGAAACACCTGAGCAGATACAGCAACGTTGCCAAAGTGTTTTTGTTGAAAACTATAAGCATACGGTTAATAGAGACTTAAGAAAAATTATTCGTGAAAAATTCACACGCGACCAAAGAGAGAACTTTCCCTTAATTATGGAAATCGCATTGAATGGACCTGAAAAAGTTCTATATGCTAATGGGAATAAGATTAAATTTTCTCCAATTGATTGGCATGTAGAAAATGATGATCTGGTAATTAAAGGAAAGATCGGAGTGCAATACAAAAAGTATTTTGTTTTTAAGCGTTACCGTAACTTGTGCTTTGAGACGAGGCTAAATCAAAACTATGAAATCGTGGAAGAGCAATATGGAAATTGTAAAGGCGGTGACTATGAGGATTCAGAGTGGCTCGCGCGCAGTAAAGAGGTGATTCAAGACATCAGCATCGAAACAGCTGCTAGACATCTTCAACCTAAAGATGAGATTCAGTTTCAGCCTAAGGATGAGACTCAGTTTCAACTTACTCAAAATGAATTTGAAGACTTAGAAGGCTGGGGACTATGAAAATAAGGTCCTAGTGATACTTCACTTAACTTGAAGAAAAAAGCCATGGCATGCCATGGCTTTTTTTATGACTGGTCAGCCAAATAGTTAGCGTAATTCTCAGAAAATAAAAGGGGCGCTTGACGAATTAGCTCTTTGTCATCTAAAAATTACAGATAGCATCTTTAGACAATCTAGCCTCGGCAGGGAGTCTATTGACCTAGAATAAAAAATGGAGAGCAATGAATGAAGGTAATTTGGAAAAGACCTGATGGGTTTCATGGTGCGTCACCAAGTGACTATGTGGTTGTGCAGGTCGCCAATAACTCCAAAATATGGCTCCATAAAGAGGATAGCTTGAATTTTCCTTTTCGGGTTTCAGGAGGCTGGCAGGATGAAGATGCTACCAAAAAATTGAATCAACTGGTTAATTTGCTCAACAAAGATAAAGACGCATGGCTTGAGCATTTGATTGGAGGGTTCTTTAACTCTAAATCTGAAAGTGCTGAAAAGTATATTGAAAAACTAGACATGTGGTTGGGTGATCTGCGTAATAGCCTTAAAGGTGATCAATGGGAAACCACAATCATGAGTGAAGTTATCTCTGACGTTCAGCACAAGACCGAGTTATATCGCAGTGAATTTATGGAACAGGCGAAACAGACAGAAAAATCATAAAACCTATTTGAACCCTGGCCTACCCATGATTCTAAATAAATTGGTTTTGTACGCCTCGACCCCTTCTTGATTAAAGGGGTTTACATCAAGTAGTAAAGCGCTGACAGCACAAACTACCTCAAAAAACGCTAGCATTTGCCCTATATAGTAAGGGGATAGAGAGGGAATGCTCAGAGATATACAAGGGACTCCACGTTCGCTGTGTGCTTCCAGAGCTGCTTTCATCGCTGCTGTGCTGATTTCTGAAATGTACTTTCCTTCAAGATACTGCAATTTGTCATCACCCAAAGAAAAGCTTGGAACTTTGAGCCTCTTTTCGACCTGGTTTCCTGAGGTCCTTTGTGAATCTATAAACAAAAATGTCTCAAGGATGCAGGGGTTACCTTCTTGAAGAAACTGTCCCAATGAGTGCAGGTCTGTGGAGTATATCATTCCTGCTGGAAAAAGGCCTTTACCTTCCTTGCCTTCGGATTCCCCGAATAATTGTTTCCACCATTCGACCAAACCGTTTAGCTTGGGCTCTCCATAGGATAGGATATCTATAGTTTTACCCTGGTCCCAAGCGGCTCTGCGAGTAGCTGCTAATTGCAAACAAGGGTGTTCGCTACTCAGGTTTTCGGGATCAAGGCTTGTGAACAAAACGTCAGCTCCTTCTGTGAGCTCTTCAACTGGATATCCTGCTAGACAAAGGGGCACCATTCCTACAGCAGTTAGTATAGAAAAGCGCCCTCCAACCCCATCAGGAATAGAAAAACTCGGAAACCTATTTTCGTTCGCAAGCTCCCTTAACACCCCTTTATGGGTATCTGTGGTCACAACAATTCTTTGCTTGGCCTCTTCTTTTCCAAAACGCTCCTGTAGGTAAGAATATAAGACCCTAAAGGCAACGCTTGGTTCAGTGGTGGTACCTGACTTACTAATGATATTGATGATAGGGAGTTTAAGTTCTAGGGCGTCTAAAAGCTCAATGAGCCCTGTTTCAGAGAGGTTGTGCCCTGCATACATAATGCTTTTTTTTCCCTGATTTTTACCTGTCCCCTCGAGCAGATGTGCATGGCTATGATTAAGAGCTTGCTCTACAGCTAAGGTTCCAGCATAGGAACCTCCTATGCCACAAACGACCACTGTGTCATAAATTGTGTCATAGCCAGATTTCCAATGCTCGATCTGTTGGAGGAGTTCGAAACCTTGATTTTTCGGCCAGTGATACCATGAGGTAAACTCTGCACCAGAGCAGTTACCTGACTGCAAATTCTTTAGTGAGTCAGCTGCGTTGTTTAAGTACTCTAAAGATTTTTCTTGAAGAATTCCTGTGTATTGACCGTCTACACCGATCATGCGACTCATGGCTGCTCCTTAGATATGCTTTTAAATGGATTAGCTTCTAGCGCTTCAGTTCAAAGAGTGGTGAGGGGGAATCGATAAGCCTGGATCAACGTCTTGAAACCTACTAAGCCTAGCTAACACTGTTTCAGGGGCTCTGACATCAAAAGAGACAACCCCTTCAGTCTCATAGTTAGCGTCCAAGATGATACAGGATTGGTAAACAATAGATAAGCTAGATTTATCATTTGAAGGAACTGTGAGTTTAATCTGTCTAAACTTTGTCATAAAGTAGTTGAATAAATGTGACCTAAGTCGTTTTACGTCTTCCCAATCATGGGCAGATATTGCAATGCTGCCGCTATATTTTTTCTGAAGTATCTTTCCAAGGAAGCGTTCGTCTACCAGATCAATCTTATTGAAAACAAGCAAAATGGGGATAGAGCCCGCTCCGATTTCAGTGAGGACCTCGTCGGTAGTCTTCATTTGAGCATGATAATTCGGATGCGATAAATCTATAACATGAACCAGCAGGTCGGCATTCAAAACTTCTTCCAGAGTTGATTTGAAGGACTCGACCAAACTGTGCGGTAAATTGCGTATAAAGCCTACTGTATCGCTCAATAGAATCTTAGGTCTTGTTGATGGGTCCAGAGCTCTAACACTAGCATCTAAAGTAGCAAAGAGCTCGTCTTTTCCGGCAATATTTGCTTTAGTTAGGTTTTTCATGAGGGTAGTTTTACCACTATTAGTATAACCAACAATGGAAACCTTGATCTCATTTTGGCGCAATTTTCTTTGGGTTTCCCGTTCTTTTTTTATCTGTTCAAGGCGCTTTGAGAGCTTTGCTATGCGCTCACGAGCTCTGCGGCGGTCAACTTCTATCTGCTTTTCACCCATACCCCTGGCTCTAACTCCGCCACCGGTTTGTCTTTGAAAGTGGGTCCAAGCTCCGGCTAAACGCGGAAGTAAGTACTCTAACTGAGCTATTTCTACCTGAGTTTTTGCCTGCTTTGATTTTGCATGGCGGGCAAAAATATCAAGGATAATCCCTGCCCTGTCCAGAACCTGGCAGTTTGTGATTTTTTCAAGGTTTCTAACTTGAGGGCCGCTCAAGGGGTGGTCGACAACAACCAAGCCTGCTCCTGTTTGGTCTGCCAGATTTTTAATTTCCTCAACCTTCCCTATGCCGAGAAGGTGGCTTGCTGAGAGCTTATGTCGTTTTTGGATCACACGACCAGATGCTTTAATATTCAAGGTGTTAAGCAGAGACTCTAGTTCGTCCAGCTCATCTTCAAGGGAATAATCTTCGCCATTTTTTTGAATTGCAACCAAGATTGCTGGTAAGATTGCTTTTTCGGGGTTAATTAATGTCGATGTTTCCAATAGATTCCTTTCGCATCATTTTTTGCTGGTCCCCTTTATTTAGCCAATGTATCGAAAAAGCTAGTTACTTAATGTTATTACAGAGCTTTTTCCATTGTACAAGTAAAAGTCAGAGATCATCTCTAGATCTTTAGTGAAGGGTAGCCCTAATAGGAGCAGCCTTCATAGCTGTTTCTTCTATATCGGATATTCTATTAATCGCTTCATGGACCTCTTCCGAAGGGAAGTAAAGGCTTGCAATTCTTACGAAAATTTTATAGTGGCCAGCCTCTCTTTCGGCAAGTTGCGAATAAAAATTTTTCAGAGTTTGGTCACCCAAATGCTTCGACAACAGGTGAAACCTCTCATACCCGCGTGCTTCTACTAAGCCTGACATGATAAGCCGGTCTAAAAATCTTTCTTCGCGCCCATGCCTGAGGCTTTTCAGAATATCATTTATGTAAGGGTCTTTTTCATCGCAGCTTTTTAGGCTTTTACCTCGTTTATGAATTAAATGAAATACTTGTGAAAAGTGTTCTAATTCTTCTCGTGCAAGCGAAATCATGGGATCGATCAAAGCAGTTCTATCAGGATATTTTGCTACAAAAGACATGGCGAGAGCTGCTGCTTTGCGTTCACAAGCAGCATGATCTTGAAGAAATTCATCAAGGTTATCAGTAATGTAATTAGCCCATTTTTCGGGGCTTTTTCCTTTAATTGGTAGTTCGATGGACATTTGTTTTCCCAATTTCTAAAGCCAAAACTTTAGAATAAACATTTAAGCTCTTTCCAGCTACAGAAAATTGTTTTTGGTATTTGGGTTTGTTCGACAAGAAATTAGATTTGTGTGTCGAGTAAGATTCAATAAGGAATAAGAGCTTAAACTTTAACCGTCCTTCGCACATCTCCTTTTACTGGGCCTTGTTTGAGATACCTATCTCCTGCAGCTTTTAAGCTTCTGCTCGTTTCTAGTAGACGTACCAAGTCAGATACAAGGGATTGAACTTCTTCATCTGAGAGAAAAAGTCCAAATTTCGAAGGGGTTCCCTGTGCTCTTATCATCTCCTCAATTGCTACTCTGGTCACCGAGTTAAATGGGCTTTGAGACATATTTCCCCCTTCGAAAGTCTTAGATTCGTAGATTACCGTCTATTCTAACATGTCTAGCCCTCAATAGGATGCGTGCTCTTCCGATATGGGATAAAGAAACGATTTAATGATGGATATACTCTTGTTTCAACCTTTCTATGTATATATTTATGATTTTTTGATCTTGGTGTTTTGCTTTTTTTTCTTGCATGGGCCCATAATTGGCTAATGAAGCTATGCTATGTCAACATTGCAGGGCATCTTTTGCCAAATCTAGGTCTTAAGCTAGTAGTCTAAAAATAAAAGAGAATTTACTAAGAGCCAATGATATTTTAGAAAACAAGTTTAAAATATTATGTGAAGGTGAATTTGATATTTTTTAAGGTATGAGCAGCTTGATCCAAGATTCACAAAAAAATGCAGTTGTCCTTTTTAGCTTTGGAAACTATTCTTTTGCTTTGTCTAAAGACTATATAGTGAAAATTGCTCATTATTTTCCCCTATCGAGTGCTTGCTTCTTGCCAAAAATATTCTCTGGATTTTTTGCATTTGGTAAAAGTCACCTCCCTTGCCTAAGATTAGACCGTCTTATTGGTTGTGATGATTTTGAGCATATCAAACAACCACAAATTATGATTCTCCGTTCAGGTCTGAAAAGTGCTAAAAACAAGCTTGGATTGCTTGTTGATGAAATAGATGCAACTTTTGTTCCCCGCAAAGAGCATCTTACACCTTTAAGGACAGAGCTTCGGAAAAATAAATGGTTACAAGGTGAGATAGTCTTTGGGGAAAAATCTTATTTGCTTATCGATCAAAACAACCTGCTTCTATCAATTGAAAACTACTGTCTTGCAGAAATATCTAATTTTTCTTCTTTATAAACAAACAGAGGTAATAATTGAGAAATAGTATTGATTTAAATTCAGGTAAAAAGAAGCTTCATATGCTTGCCATCAGTAAAAATACACCTTACCTCAAAATGATCAAAGGCTTTTTTGAGAAAACTCACTATTCAGTTGTTACTGCTAACTCGTTTCGTCGGGCCCATAGTATATTAAAAAATCAGGCCATAGATTGCATCCTCTTAGATGTTTCTGGAGCCTATGCTGAAGTGCTTAGGTTTGTGAAAAACTTTAGGATTGATAAACGTGGAGAAACATCGCAAAGTGAAATTGCGATAATTTTTATTCTTGAATACGAAGACAAAAGATTTATTCATAAGGCGCTAGAACTAGGTGCTGACGATTATGTCTGCAATAGTCAAGATTTTTCACTTGTGAAACTAAGATTAGATTTATTGGTAGAGCGTAATCATTACCGAAAAAAGTTGTTTGATATGCAAAAAGAACTAGAAATGAAGAGCTAGTCTGTGATGATTTCATAACCTTTTTGTCGTTTACTATGATCTTCAAGTTCGATTGGGAAACCATCTGCTCTTAAGTTAGTCTTACAGTGGTTCTCAATTCTTTTGACAATCATACTCGACCAGGCTCTATCTCCAAATTCTTTTCTACCCTCTTCAAAAATATCAAAAATTTTCTTTGAAATTTCCGTAGGGACTCCATAGGTTTCAGACAAATTTTTGAATAAGCCTACATCTTTGCAAACTAAATCCAAAGTGAAGTTGATATTGTAGCTACCATTCATTATGACCTGAGATTCGGTTTCGTGAACAAAACTGTTTCCCGAGCTTATCTTTATGCCTTCAAATGCTTTCTTCAGGTCAATGCCCGCTTTTTTGCAGACCATAAGTGCTTCACCTAGGGCTACCAAATGGGTTGATGCCAGAAAGTTAGTTACAACTTTCAATATAGAGGCACTCCCAATAGGACCTACATGAAGGATCTTATATCCTATACAGCTTAGGACGGGCAGTGCCTTTTCAAAAGCCTCGCGATCTCCTCCAACAAAAATGGAAATCTGGCCTGTTGCTGCTCGATGGCAACCACCGGAAACTGGTGCTTCTATTACATTTGCACCTTTTTCTTTTACTCTGTTTGCGATCCTTTTCATTTCCTGATCGTCTGTAGTGCTCATCTCAATCCAGATCTTTCCAGATGTTATGGAACTCAAAACTCCAAGCTCGCCTTCCATAACTTCTCTGACAACTCCTGGGCTAGGAAGGCAGGTTATAATTCCTTCAGCTTCTAAGCTAAGTTCAGCAGGGCTTTTTGCCCATTTAGCTCCTTTTGCTATAAAAGGATCAGCCTTTTTTTTTTCCAAGTCGTGTATGATTAGCTCAAAGCCTTCTTCTAAGAGGCTGTTGGCCAATTTATAGCCAACATTTCCAAGACCAATAAAGCCGATTCTCATCTATTGTCCCCTTTGCTTGGGTTATTCTGTACATACTGATTTTCTGAAATATTAAACGGTGCGCGCTAGAGGCGTCAAGTTATGTGGCGAGTTTACGAAACTTCCTTTTTTCAAGAGGAGGTGCAGGAACTTTTTGACTGGATTAGGGAAGGAAGCCACTACTTGAGAGTTTAGTTGGATTTTACGGATTATTATAGAGCTTGATGGTGTCAATGCTCGTCTTGAAGGGCACTCTCTAGTAAGGGATCGGCAATGCTTAGCATTGGGACTTTCTTACCAAACTGGAAAATACTAAATAAAAATAAGCCTAGGAAACCAAAGAAAACGCCAACTTCTATCCAGGGGAACATCCAACTTGTACCTTCAGGTACGACTTCAGGAATCACAACTAAAAGATAATTTAGCCATTGAGCTAGCAAGATTACCAAAGCTACGGGGATAGTAATGGCTCCAGTCCATTTGCTAATACGAGGAATCATTGCAAAGAAAGGAAAGAAAAAACTTAGAAATAGAGAAGCAAATATAATATAAATCCAAGGTGCCTCTAGTCTCACAATGAAGTATGAAGTTTCTTCAGGAACGTTCCCATACCAATACGTCAGTATATGAGCATAGGTTAGGTACGCGAAAAATACCGTAAAGCCAAACATCAACTTACCAATATCATGAAACTGCTGTCGCTTGATGTATTCACCAATTTTACTTTCCTTTAGATAAAACATCATTATAAGCGTAAATGCCATAAGAGTTTGCATCATGATAGCAAAGCTCCATCCTCCCCATAGGGTGGAAAACCACGTTGGAGCAAGAGACATGGTCAAGTCAAATGCAATTAGTGAAAAGGCAAAAGCATAAATCAATAGAATGGGAGCTGACCAAAATCTTAAGGTTTGTCTAGCTTCTTCTCCAAGGCGCTTAGCATCGTCTTTACGACCTTCTACCAAGGCAAGGTCTCGCTGACTTGTGATCTTTAAATGCCACCAAGAGAATCCAGCTATCAAAGCAACAGCAACGATATCTCTGATCATCATAAAGTCATACTGGAGCCAGATATTTTTTCCGTAAAAATGATCGAGCATATGTGGATCCGCAACCCATTTATAAATCTTTCCAGCTCCTAGTTGGTCAAGTTTAATTGCCAACAAGTAGAAAATAAATATGCCAGATGCCCAAGGTATGAAGGCACCAAAAGACTCATGGATACGCTTAATTGGGCGCCCCCAGGTTGCCCCTACCACATCCTGCATATTTCCAAAAGCGATTCCTCCAAGAGCTAATGAGAAGAAGAACATAAGATTAAAAAGTAAACTCCCCCAAGTACGGGTTGGTTCGACGAAGAGTCCGATGCCGAAAACTACGACTCCAATGATTATGGCAAGTAAAATGCCGCCTTTTCCTGCATTTGATAGTTCGAGGAAAAAGCTGTTCCTTTTTTCGTATAAATCATCGTTATGTTTCATTGCTCAACCTTATCCACCATGGTTTTGTAATATTTTAAGCACCAATTTCAGAGCAAACAATTATAGTCTATTCACATTTGCTGCCTTCACCTTGCGTCAATTTTTAGTCAAGGTTTTCCATTATGTAGCGTACGCAGGTGCAAGATGATTTTCCAACGCTCATGGGTATAAGTCTCGGCACCCCTACTTGGCATGATAGGTCCCCCTACCGTGATCTTGTGGAAGAAGAAACCATCTCTGCGTTCGGCATACAGCTCATTGGTCAAGTCAGGTGGTGGTGGGTATTTGTCTGTGACAGTGCCATCACCTTTCCCGCTTTTTCCGTGACATGGGCTGCAGTTTGTTTCATAAAGGTATGCACCCTCTGTTCTAGCTTCTTCCTGAGACTTTTTACTAACCTGATAATAGGGATTACTCAGGGTTTTTTCCCAAATTTCAACCTGATCCTCCGGTGGGTATAAAGGAGCATTTTGCGCAACACTTCCTACAGGAGGGTCAAGATAATCCTGCTGCGGCTTCACGGTTGGAGAGTCGGCCATATCAGGCATGTATGTTAGTTTGGTTTGGTTTGGACTATTCCTACATGAAGCCACCACTAATACCAAACTTACGCTTAAACATTTAAAGAACGAACTTTTCCACCTCATCAGCGAACCTCATCTAGTTGGTATCTTAAGTGGTACTGTAAACTTCTTCAGCGCCGAATTCCTTGAGAAGTTTTGCTTGCTGGCTGTCAATACTCGCCCCTGGAACGAATACAGCAAAGCGATCATCGGTTGTGCGCGTGTCAAAAACCGTTGCCTTTGGGTTTGGAAACCTCCCCATAACAAAGATTCCAAGAATTGTTGCAATGGCACCAAGCAGGATCATAAGTTCAAATCCAAATACGACGTATGCCGGTAGAGAGTAGACTCCAGCAGTTTTGCCACCTACGACAAGAGGCCAGTCATAATCCATCCAAAGAGGCATAGCAAAACCGGTAAAAACTCCTGTTAGAGCACCTGCTAAGGTAAACCAGCGAACTTGGCTTATGCCATATTTCTTTTCAGCTAGATGTATCAGTTCATGATATGAAGTATGGCTTATAACTTCATGGTCTTTGAAGTCGTCGCGTTTTTCAATTGACTCAATAACTTCGCATACATCATCGAGATACCGGTAAATCGCAACTATTCCATTGTTTCTGACTTTGTTCATGTCTTAGGACTCCCTTTTTAACCTTTTACTTCATTTAACTTGGTTTTTGGTCGCAAAGGCTTTGGCATTATTAGCTTCAACTCCGACATAGAAACAAAGGGGAAGAAGCGGCAGAAAATAAGTAACCAGGTAAAAAACCAGCCAAAACTACCGAGAGTAATGGCGATTTCAGTCAATGAGGGTTCGTAGTGCCCCCAAGAGCCAGGAACGAAGTCTTCAACCAAACTAGAAACGATGATGTTGTATCGCTCAAACCACATGCCTACATTGACGAGCACACAAACAATAAAACAAATCGTTTGATTGTTGCGCACTTTTTTTGACCAAAAAACCAATGGGAATATGCAGTTGCAGAAAACCATAACCCAGAAGTAGAAAGAGTATGGGCCAATAGCTCGTTTCACAAAAATTGCCCACTCAAATGGGTTACCACTGTACCAGGCAATAAAAAATTCAATACCATAGGCATAAGCAACGATGGTAGAGGTGAGCAGGGTGAGCTTAATCAGAGCTTCTAAGTGCTCAGGTCTGATAAATCCTTCCATTCTAAACATGCGTCTGAAAGGTAAGACCAATGTATACACCATGGCACAACCAGATAAAATCGCTCCAGCTACGAAGTAGGGAGGAAAGATCGTGGTGTGCCAGCCTGGTTGCACTGACATGGCAAAGTCCCAAGAAACAATAGAGTGTACCGAGAGCACTAGTGGCGTCGCTAAGGCTGCTAGGAAGCCATAACCAGCTTCATAGTGGTGCCATTGTCTTAAAGTTCCTGTCCAGCCAAATGAAAGGAAAGCGAACATAGCTCTTTTATAGCCTTTAACCCGATCACGCATAGAGGCAATGTCAGGAACTAGACCCATGTACCAAAATAAGAGCGAAACGGTTAGATAAGTTGAAATTGCAAAAACATCCCAAAGCAGTGGAGAACGGAAGTTTACCCAAAGGTTATTGGTATTTGGCAGTGGGAGCATCCAGTAAGCAGCAAGCCAGACCCTACCCACGTGGATCAAGGGGAAGAGTCCAGCAGTTATTACTGCAAAAACGGTCATCGCTTCTGCTGAGCGGTTAATGCTGTTGCGCCATTTAGCTCTAAACAGAAAAAGGATTGCTGAAATTAAAGTTCCAGCATGACCGATACCAACCCAAAATACAAAATTTGTTATGTACGTACCCCAATATACTGGAGCATTTAAGCCCGAAGTTCCCATACCATAAGTAATTTGTAGCGCCCAAGCTATGATACCTATTGCTAGAAATGTTAACGATAGGCTTAAGGCGACATAATAAGAGGGATGGGGTTTTTCGGTGGCTTTTAAAATCCCATCATTTACATCAGAAACTGTTTTATCCCACACAAACTCGTCACTCATTGACGCTCCGCTCCTGGCATTTTTAGGTTACAAGAAAGACTAAGCCTAATTTGCTCAGTGTCCTTTATTTGAATGGCCATGCCCCTGCTGCTTACCAAAGCCAGTAGCAGGTTCTTCATGGGTAATCTGAGCTAGGTAGTTAACATTTGGTAATGTTTTGATTCCGTAGTGACCATGCTCAGGGTCACCGCCTAGCATGAGATAAGCCCTAAAGTTCTTCCTTTCTTTAGAAACCTTGCTCTGTGCATCGTTTAAGTTGCCAAAAGCAATAGCATCGCTAGGGCAGGTCTGTTGACAGGCTGTTTTCACCTCCCCATCATTCACAGTTCTTCCCTGCTGTTTTGCATAATGTTTAGCATCACGGAGGCGACCCACGCAAAAGGAACATTTCTCCATCACCCCTCTGGTTCGAACAGTAACATCTGGGTTTAATGCTCGAGGATTGCGATCTTGTTCCCGTTTTCCCATGGTTCCCCATTTATGAGTCCACCAGTTAAAGCGCCTCACTTTATATGGACATGCATTTGCACAATAGCGAGTTCCTACACAACGGTTGTAGGTCATCGAATTCATGCCTTCTGGATCATGAGTCGTCGCAAAAACTGGGCAAACAGCTTCACAAGGAGCATGATTGCAATGCTGGCACATCACCGGCTGGTAGGTTACCGATGGATTGTCAATTTCGCCATAAAAATAGCGATCCAAACGTATCCAATGCATCGTCCGTCCTAGAAGAATCTGCTCGCGCCCTACTTGGGGAACATTATTCTCTAGTGAGCATGCTACCATACAAGCGCCGCAGCCATTACATTTGTCTAAATCAACAGACATGCCCCAGTGATGAGTGGCTTTTTCAAGATTGGGATAAAGGTCTGGGACTGTGTCTAAGTCAACCGACTTATTTTGAATCTTCTTTGCATTGGTGAGAGATAGCTTTTTCACTATTTCGTTACGATTTGCAATGTCATTTTGCTTCTGAGTTGCTGCAAGTCGGTACCAATCTTTTGTTGCTGTGATTTTTACCTCTTGCAAAGAAGTAACTGGCTCCCCACTTAATTTATCAATATTTTTTGCAAACACAGGAAGAGGGTTTACCCCATTATTAAATGAGATAGTGCTGCGTTCATCGGTATGACCATTGCCTCTGGGAACAATTAAAGTGTTTGGTTCCAGGCCAGGGAGAGGGTATGCGGCAGCTCTGATGGTGCCGCTGTTGGTTTCAATCTGGACTAGCTGGTTTTGCTTGATACCTTGTTTTTTCATGGTTTTTGGGTTGATCGCAATCCATGTGTCCCAGGTAACTGACGTCATGCTATCTGGAGTTTCCTGCAGAACTGGTAAGTTAGCACCACGTCCATCTTGTAGTCTATGATCGAGAGGACTGCACAAGACGAAGCCTTTTTTACTCACTGGTAAAGAAGGGAAATAGCTTTTTAGATCCCTTAATTCGCCGACACTTCGACTTGATAAAGATCCAACGAATCCACGTTTTAATACAAATTTAAAAAAGACATCATAGTCGTGCTTCACTCCCGATACAGCGTAGATGGCTCGCCATTTATCCTTGAGAAAGGCCTGATAATCTTTATATGGTAGGCTCTTGTCCATGTAGGCAAGGATCCATAATAAGATATCCTCTGCTTGCCGACTGTTGGTGGTGGAGCGTACGGTTGGTTGTCTAGTGGACCAGACTCCTGCAATGCTTTGTTCGTCTCCCCAAGCTTCTAAATAGTGGTGGTTAGGTAGAACAAATTTAGCAAAGTGATCTATTTCATTAGGAAAAGATTGGATCGAAATAATGAGGGGAATTTTGTCCAACGCCTTTTCAACAGCCCAGGAATCAGGAGTAGAAAATACAGGATTACTGTCGATGACTATTAAAGCTTCTAACTGTTCAGAGTTTTTCAAAAATCGTTGGAGTTCACCTGACTTGACAGGCGAATTCATCCAACCTTTTTCGAATTTTAGTGTTCTGCCATATGCTCCTGTAAGTTGATTTGCCATAATGGTAGCCAACTGCAGAAGAGTAGCATTTTCATCAAAATTTGAGCTTCCTCCTGCAACAACTACTGAAGGTTCTTGCAGCAACTTGTTTGCTAGCTCATCAAAAATATCTTTTGAAGTACCAACATCAGTATAAGCATTCTTAAGCTTAGATTTATGTTCATCCAAAATAGCTTTTATTTTATTTCTGGCGCCTGGAGAACCTTTGGAGGCTGAATTTTCGAAGAGCGACTTAACCAATAATAAGGTGCTCGTGGTTTCGCTGCCCGGTTTTATGATATGACGCTGGTCGGCACTTGAGCCAGTGAGGCTAAAATTAGATTCTAGCTGCACAAAAAGGCCTTTGCGACCATTTTTAAATGCGTGAGAAAGAGCAAAGCCTTTTGTATGGTAAACTGGTGAGGTTCCCACTTCAAGAAAATCGCTGCCAATCCCGACTATTACTTTTGCTAAAGGCAATTCTAGACGAGGAAGATCTGCATGGCCGAATGCTAACTCGTGAGCCTTGGAGATTGAGGAGAAAAGACTATTCGGTTCCCAAGCATATAAATGTTCTTCAGAGGAACCGATGTTGTTTAGCACCTGGCTTAGGAACTCGTTGCGGTGACCAGTTGAACCTGAGGTAAAGATTCCGACTTTGGTTTTTCCTTTGAGTTGATCAGTTATCTGTGCAAAGGTTTCATCCCAATTTGCAGGATCAAGACGCCTTCCATGGCGTATATGCGGACCATTTAAGCGCTCAGGGTGGTATAGTCCTTGTATACTTGCTTGGCCCATTGCACATAAAGCTCCCTGACTGATGGGATGTTCATCAGATCCTTCTAGCTTTACGGGACGACCTTCGCGAGTTTTGACCACAATACCGCATGCAGAAGCACAATCCCCACATGTAGTTGCATAGTTTGTTGCGACTCCAGGTACTTGGTCTATTGGTTGCTTCACATAGGGTATCGCCGTTTCTGCAGGCCTTCTAATACAAGCTGTGGCTCCAAACATGGCGCTAGCACTAAAAAGGCGCATGAAATCTCGGCGGTCCACTGGAAAAGGCTTTCCTTTACTGTCCAAGTTTGGGCCATTCATAGATGGTTCATCTGCTGCAAGTTCGGGCATGCGTTCGTCTGCTGCCATGTAGTAGGGGCCTGGGACAAGCTCCTTAGCAGGAGCTTCAAAATCTCCATCAGGCGCTTCAACATGGGGCTTGTGTTCGAGTTTTGCTAGTTCATCTTTGTCATGTTCCAAGCTCAAAGCATCATCTCCCGCAGGGTGGTTTCACCGACAAATGTATTAATAGTGACAAGTATTACAGCTGACTGGGGCGTAAGTAGCCGCAGGCTTTCCATCCTTTGCCGGCGTCTTTACTGTGTTGTGGCAACCTATGCACCAGCCCATTTGAAGGGGAGCCCACTGTTCGGCAGTACCCATTTCCTTGACTGGACCATGGCAGGCCATACATACTTCATCAGGGCTGTCACCTAGCAGAAGTTTGCCGTCATCGCCTTTAGCCTGCATGTGGACTTTGTGACTGAAACGGACGTAGTCAGGTAGGTCATGAACCTTAGTCCATTCGACAGGCTCGTTTTTATCATATTTTTCTTTGAGGTATTTGATGGGCTCTGCATCTGTATTGACAAACTTATGACATCCCATACAACTCGATACAGCAGGGATGCCAGCTGTAATGGATCGCCTGGCAGACGAATGGCAGAACTCACATGGGATTTGTCTATCCCCAGCATGAATTTTGTGGCTGAAGGGTATGGGCTGATCAGGATGGTAGCCTTGCCCGATCATGCTTTGGGTCGAATCATCAACGTGATCACCAGGCGTCCACATCCACCAAGAGTAGGCGTGAGAGGAAACTAGAAGTGTTATCACCAAAAAAAAGCTGTGACACAGATGCAACACTGAACCCCCTTAAACTATTACAGATACCAATGGGACTACCCAGTATGTTCGATGAATATCATCTAGCATTATTTCTATATCTGGTCCAACAATTTTACATGAGTTTCAAAAAACTTTAAGTGACTTTTGTCCGCCAAAAGCATTTTGTTCGCTTGACTCTTGAATAAATTACTTCCCAAATATTTTTCATGGAGGCCTTTTAGAGTGTTTCAAATCGTATCGGATTTCAAACCCAGTGGCGATCAGCCGCATGCTATACAAGAAATTGTGTCAGCATTTCAAAGCGGAAAAAAAGATCATGTCTTATTAGGTGTCACGGGTTCAGGTAAAACCTTTACCATGGCTAATGTTATTAAAAAGCTAGAAGCTCCAACCTTAGTGGTAGCTCCCAATAAAACACTTGCTGCACAGTTATATCTAGAGTTTAAGTCTTTTTTCCCCAACGATGCTGTGGGCTATTTTATCAGCTACTATGATTACTTCCAGCCAGAGGCATATGTTCCTTCTAGTGATACCTATATTGCAAAGGACAGCTCAATCAATGAAGATATTGATAAAATGCGACATGAAGCAACACAGTTTCTTTTTGAAAAAAAACATACTGTGATTGTTGCTAGTGTAAGTTGCATTTATGGACTCGGGTCTCCCCAAGCTTACTTACAACAGGTTTTAAAACTAAATGTTGGACAAGAGATCAGTAGGGATGAGGTCTTAAGATCCCTTATTGATATTCAATATAACCGCAACGATATGCAATTGCAAAGAGGGCATTTTCGAGTGCGAGGGGATCTAGTGGATGTGCTTCCTGCTCATCAAAAAGACGAAGCCCTAAGAATATCCTTTTTCGGAGATGAAGTCGAATCTTTACATTTAGTTGATGCATTAACAGGTAAGCGCTTGAGCTCAGTAGAAGAAATCTCAATTTATCCCGGGAGTCATTATGTTACAGAGAAGAAATCCATACAGAAGATTGTCAGTGAGGTATTGAGCGACTTGGGAATAAGACTGAGGAGTTTACATGCTGAGAATAAACTGGTCGAAGCGCAACGTTTAGAGCAGAGAACTATGCAGGATGTGGAAGCATTTGAACAACTTGGTTTCTGTCCAGGTATTGAGAACTATTCTCGATATCTTACGGGCAAGAAACCTGGAGAGGCACCACCTTGTTTGCTTGACTATTTTCCAAAGGATTTTTTAACTATTATTGATGAGAGCCACATTACTGTTCCTCAAATTAGAGGGATGTATCGAGGGGATCGAGCTCGTAAACAAACCTTGGTGGATTTTGGCTTTCGCTTGCCTTCTGCTTTAGATAACCGTCCTCTCTCTTTTGATGAGTTCAAAGAACGATGCCATCAAGTGCTGTATGTATCAGCAACTCCTGGTTCTTATGAGTATGATATTGGAGGAGAGAACTTTTCTGAGCAAATTATAAGGCCGACAGGCTTACTTGATCCTGAAATTGAAGTGGTACCCGCTTCCAGGCAGGTTGACGATCTAGTTGGGAAGATGAAAATCGTTGTCAACAGACAAGGGCGAGTACTGGTTACTACCCTAACCAAGAAAATGTCAGAAGATCTCTGTACCTACTATCAAGATATGGGATTCAAAGTTCGTTATCTTCACTCTGATATTGATACTCTAGATCGCGCAGAACTCCTCAAAGAGTTGAGGCAGGGAGTTTTTGATATTTTAATTGGGATTAACCTTCTTAGAGAAGGGCTGGATTTGCCTGAAGTACAGCTAGTAGCAGTGATGGATGCCGATAAAGCAGGTTTCTTAAGATCTCGAAGCTCTTTGATCCAAATAGTTGGGCGCGCAGCCAGGAATAGTGAGGCTAAAGTCATCTTCTATGGTGACACAGTGAGCGATGCCATGGAAGAAGCGATGAAAGAGACTGATAGGAGGCGAGAAATTCAGCAAAACTATAACATGCAGTATGGGATAACTCCTAAAACAGTATTGAAAGCCATTGGGAAAGATTTGCGAGCTGTTTATGGTTTGGTTAAAAAGGAAAAACAGTCAGACTCAAGTCAAAGTCTTGATGATTTTAATCCAAGTAAAAAGATGGAGTCTTGGAATGTTTCGACTCCAAAGCAGTTGGAATCTTTAATCAGAAAAAAAACCAAGGAAATGCACAAAGCTTCAGGTCTACTAGAGTTTGAAAAAGCAGCATTACTTCGTGACGAACTTAAGGAAATGTCTGCTGTAATGTTGCTGATTGCTGGTGATCAATAAAGCTATTGAGAGGTGTCCTGATTAATGACAACGAATCAGATCAATGAAAAACTTAAGCACCTTCCTAGTGAGAGTGGAGTTTATCTTTTTAAAGATCAACACCAGAAAATAATCTATGTTGGCAAGGCTAAAAACCTTAAAAAAAGAGTTCCTTCTTATTTCAGGAGTGAGGAAAGCCTATTTCCCAGAACCAGGGCTTTGGTTGCAGAAATACGTGATGTCAGTGTGATGATTGTCGAAACTGAAGCGGATGCTCTCTTACTCGAAAGAACATTGATTAAACATCATAAGCCTCACTTCAACGTTTTATTAAGGGACGATAAAGAATACCCGTTTATAAAAGTAGATATTAAAAGTGATTGGCCAAGAATAAAAAAAGTACGTAGAAGAAAATCTGATGGAGCTCTCTATATTGGCCCGTTTCCATATGTTAGCCAATTAAATAGTGTTTTAGAAACGGTTATGAATTCGTTTCCTTTGGTTCGCTGTAGCGTTTATGAATTTGAGAGAGCCAAAAGGCCCTGTAATTATTACCATATGAATAAATGCCTGGGTCCTTGTAGTCTTAAGGTTGACTCTCAAGAGTATAAGAAAACTGTATTAGCTGCAGTCGAGGTAATAAAAGGGAACAATCAAAATGTGATTGTTGATCTTAAAGACAGAATGAAACATGCTGCTAAAGAGCTTAACTTTGAGCTTGCTGCCCAGCTACGGGACCAAATAGCAGCTTTATCTGATTTTCAAAGCAGGAATTCAGTAGTTTTCAATGAAATTGAAAATGCTGATTCTATTGGTTTTTATAGTGAAGGAAATGATCTATCTTTTCATGTCTTAACCATACGGGATTTTTGTTTGGTAGGACATGAACATTTCGATCTGGCGCTCCCTTTGCAAACTCAAGAAGAAGCTCTGGTCGCATTTCTGATGCAATATTATGAGCAAAGAGAAGTTCCAGAAATCATTTTTGTACCCTTTAAGATATCAAACCTTAATAGTTTAATACTAGCTCTTGGGAATCAGCGTACACAGATTTTGAGAGCGAAAGACACCGAAGAGAAGGAACTGCATTTCATGGCTTGCAGAAATGCTCGCTTTCTTTTTGAAGAATTTCAAAGGAGGAAACAGAAATATCTGGTCATTTTGGAAGCTACAAAAAATCTCTTGAGTCTATCGAAGATTCCCCGGTGGATTGAGTGCATAGATATTTCACATATTCAAGGTACTGCAACGGTTGGTTCTGTAGTAGCCTTTAAAAATGGAAGCCCCGAAAAGTCATTATACCGGCTCTATAATTTGCATGACGAAGCAGATAATCCTGATGATTATGCTTGTATTATGGAAGTGGTTTATAAAAGATTGGAAAGAGCAAAAAGAGAAGAAGAATTTCCTGATTTGATCATAATAGATGGTGGTAAAGGACAGCTTAACGCTGCTTTGAGTGCGAAAAAAGAGTTTCCCGATATATCTATTGAATTCGTAGGCATTGCAAAGAGTAGGGCTAAGAAAGGAGAGCAGGTAGATACAGGTGTTCCTGAGTACTCCTCTGAAAGAATATTTAAACCAGGTGCAAAAACTCCCATATCCCTCGAAAGAGGTAGTAGCGTATTTAGACTTATGACCCAATTGAGAGATGAGGCTCACAGATTTGCGATCACCCAACACCGGAAGCGACGAAGCTCTCTTAAACAATCTTCAACCCTTGAAAACGTCAAAGGTATTGGCCCAACTCTGAGGAAACGCTTGTTTGAAACTTTTTCTGATATAGAGGGCATTCAAAATGCGAGCCTTGAGCAATTAGTAGGCGTAAAGGGGGTTACAGCTAGGATTGCTAAGGACCTGTATTATTATTTGCACCCGAATAAGTGAGTCTAGAAATACGTAGTAAAATTTCCGCATGTTTTCTGTTATCCAAGTCGATACTGTCCTGATCTGCCGGGACGCGAAAAATCAATCAAATCACTGTCATTATTTGATCGAGCATCAGTGAATGTTCGCCCTCCAGCATGCCCCCAAGAGTTGCGAGTGGAACCAAAGAGCTTTAAAAGTGAAAGCTGTAGATTTGCAACTTTGTCATTCCCAGCATAACTTGGGAATGAAGCATCGTATGCATCAGCTCCATCAAAAACATGGGAAGAGTAGTCTCCATTACCATTTTGAGTGAATTTGGGTAACAAATGAGATCAGTTTTCTAGGTACTTCCCACCCCCAACTAATGCTATAGCCATATTATTAGCAGAGTGAACATTGGGAAATCCGGTAGTCCCAGTGATATAGATGATTGAATTATCTAGAACACTTTGTCCACTTCCAGGAGCTAAAGGCTCTGGCATTTGTTCCAAATCACTGAGAAGACTGCCTATCTGGCTGTAAAGATAAGAATAGATTCCATTCATCCTGTCATTATTCAGTTCGATACCACCAATTTCTCGATGAGTGGCATTGTGAATTTCAATATTAGTAAGTCCAGGAATATTCGTACCATTAAGGCTGTTTGCATCAATATAGGACATTCCATTTGCCTCAGAGTCAGTAAATGCAAAATTAATGACACGGTGTTGATCACAACGAATCACTTGCTTTATAGCCTCGAAATTGTATGAATTTATGTCATTGAATTGAGCTTGAACTCCTGGCCAGGTGGTATTTACCGAATTGCAAGTGCTCTGAGAACTTCCCTCTCTTTGCGATCTAAGAAATTCGGTGTGTTTGTTGATGCGAGTCTGCAGGTCCAAAATCTTGCTATGGCTTTCTTGAGCCGTTTCAATCTCTTTTGAATCAATGTAGTTAGAAATGTCTGAATTATGAATGAGTCTGAGAATTTGTTCAAAACTTGATTCTGGAACCGGTGTCCCAGAATTGGTATTTTGTACACCGAAAATTGATGAATAGGCATTTTCGCTGCCAGCATATAGAGGGTTTTTGACCGTTCCGTCTGGCCTATAGCTCAGAAAACTGCCAAAATTAGCTTCAGCATCAAGGTTGAATCCTGTGGTAGGGGGAAAGTATAGCGCATCACTTCCTGTGTACTCACCCCAATAAGGCTTATGTCCGAATAGAGTTAAGGGCATGTTTAAGTTGTTGATTGGATCTTGAGTTGTTGTTGGTAAGTTTGCATAAGACTGAAATGATTGGCCAATAAGACGGGCTATTTCATAGTCCAGGGATACAGGCTGTGGGTTATCTGAAGGATTTGCTCTGGCATTGCTTACTGGGTTACAGGTAAGCAGATAACTATAACCTGCCAGGCCATGCCAGAAAGGCTCTTCAATATTATAGCTAAAATTAGAAAAAAACCTGGTATAGGGCCTTATTGATTGAGGGCAATTGTCCCACATGATTCTAATAAAGTTATCATCAGAATTAGTTCCATTATTGGTTTCAGTACGAGGGCTATAAGGTAACGTGATAGTAATAAAACGTAAAGGTCTGCTTCCTTGAGTCCCTTGTGCCCATGCATATTTTTTTAAGGGTGAAAGGGCAAAAGGTAGTGAAAGGCTTCCTTTTAGAATAGAATTTATTAAATCTCTTCGCGAAAAATTTGCCATGATTAGTTTCTCCTCGTATTTCTAAAAGCTTCAGTTTTTAAAATATTGATGATGATATCTCTTAATCCAGAAGAATTTTGGTTTATATCTTGTTTGCTGCAGGTTTGTGCAAAGTGCCTATCAGAATTGTCAGGATGAGATGGATGAATGCCTTTTTCTGCTTCCATCCCTATAATGTAATCATATAGATGATCTGTGAGGCACTCACTAAACGCCTCACTATCACTTAACATTGATAACAGCTCAAAATGGTTATTAAAATCACCTGATATATTATGACCATGATGGTTAGAAATATTAAGTGAACCACCTCTCTGGTCTAGGAAAAAAATATCTGACTTTATATTTGGTCTGTTAGCACTAGAATGGCCTACGACTCCAACAGTATCATATATAAGATATTCAGGAATGCTTCCGTTACCATCCCTAGATGAATATGGATGAAGACCGTTTTTATCAAAAACTTCAAAGCTAAAACTCACTGGATTTATACTTTGGTGGCACCCGATGCAAGTTGAGCCCGGAGTTTCAGTTACCATTCTAAACAAGGCTGTTTCAGTATGTAAACTCCTGTCTATGTCGCTTAGATCTGGGGATTCACCTGAGGGAACGCCTAAATCATGGCATAATACCTGCGTAAGTAGAGTCACACCTCTAGAAACTGAACCAGGGCGGTCGCTTTTGCGCCCTACTGTTAAATAGTTTGCTTGAGTAAATAAACCACGTCGATTATTTAGCTCGGGAACTTCGGATAGGACTATTTTTTGATAAGGCGCTCCAAGGCTATCGATACCTACTTGATAGTAGTTAGCTAAAGATTGGTTTAGATAAGTATAATCGGCATTCATGATTGAGCTAACAGGTTCGTTTTCTAATATTATATTGCGCAGAAAATGCTCGCTTTCAGATTTTAACTCTGATTCGTATTTATTTGTGCTGCTTAGTCTTTCCAAATCAAGAGGGATTTCGCTAAGTCCGAGCCATTGGTTCAGAAAATTGGTTATGAAAAATCTTGACTTACTATCTGAGATTAGACTGATCAATTCTGTTTCTAATGATGATGCATTATTGTTTAATAGTAAATCTTGCCAATTAACATTTAAGAGGTGGCGGATTGCTAGATTAAGTGCAGAAGAAAAAATTCCATCGCTTCGGAAGGCGGATTTAGTTTAGTCTATGAGGCTAATCTGCTTGCAAGAAAGGGGTATTTATGTCTGCCAATCTCACTTATGAGCAAAGGTATGAG
>JBGCDR010000406.1:0-17526 GCA_045105515.1 Oligoflexales bacterium | reverse complement strand
ATTTATAAAGCATCAAGTTGGCCTTGATAGGACAAAAATAAATTAGTACGAAATAGTTGAATTAACTGATGTGTCGGAAAATTTAACCAAGTAGTTATACTGACTCAATTAAGAAATAAAAGCATTTCGGTCAATGCTCCTAACTCGCTGCTATAAAAGCTTGAATACAGCTATCCTATTCAACTCACCCAACCTCCCCTATAAAAGGTACTGGTAAGGAATTGAAAAACTTTACCGTGAAGATAAATGATAAAAAAGAACGTAGCATAAAAGAGGCTTTGTACTAAAAAGTGGCTAATGACTTTTCTGTCATTGTTTTTGGAAAAAACTTTGTCGCAAATAGCTAGCAAAAATAAGCGAATTTTATCCATTAACAAAACCAAAACCAAGGATCCAGGAAAAACAACTACCAGATACCGTCCCATGCTTGCCATTCCTAGAGGGTGTTGATGGGTAGCAAACAAATAGAATACAGGGACAACAAACAAAAAAACTCCAAATGGTAATGGTAAAAACCAAGAACAGAATACTATAGCAAATAAAAGAAAAAATAGTTGTAAAGAAGCAATCCCAACTCCATCGGGACGCATACTGTAAACCTCATTCATATATCCGGGATCTGCAAATCTATATAAAACTTCCCGTACTGGATTTTCCAAATGAAAAAATTTATTAAAATCAAAAAGACCCGGCATATTTGATCCATACCAGGCTTTCTGTGCATTAAAAAAGGCAAGAGGGTCTGAAAATTCAATATATAAGAAACCGATATAGCAAGCGAGGCCTAAGAAGCACAAAGGAAGAACAAAGAGAGGGCGAAATTTTTTAAGTTCAAATTTAAGCCCATAAGTCTTAATATAGTCATAAACCATCTGACAACCCAATACTGCTATCAATAGAATGCTGGTATGCCTGACAGCTGAACCAATCCCTATAGCCAAGGCTGCCCCAACATAACTTTTACGAACTGTCAGGAGATAGAAAAAAGCCATTGTGCATAAGAAATAAAGAGATTCTGAATAACCAGAAAATAAAAACATACTATGAGGGTTTAAAATAAACAATAAAGTAGACATTCCGGCGATATAGTCTGGATAGTATTCACGAATTACTCTGTAAAGTAGGCAAACTGATAAGAAAGTATAGCATCCAGATGTAATCTGCATAGCATAATTGGTAGGTAGATTAGTTAAAAGTTTAAATAAATAAACTAACACAGGGTAAAGAGGGAAAAACGCGACATTGCACTGCTTTAAGTAATCTTTTGTTACAAAATAACCTCTGTCTACGATACTGGCATACCAACCTACATCCCAAGGATACCAGTTAAATGAAATACCGCGTGCTGAATACTTATAGAGGACATTGTAAAATAAAAAACCAGCAATCAAATATATAACTAGGGGTATTCTAATTTTAAGCATAAAATTATAGGCTTTTTTCATTATGGAATATATCCCCTCTTTAATTCAGTAATGGATAGACATGAAATTATATAGATAATGTACAGACTAAAAAATTCCAATTTAGATATCTAGCAAATCTTTCAGAACATCAATGACGGATATCAGCTTTAACTTTTGAAACATAATAGTCTTTAACAATGTAAAGTGGCCGTTGTCGGGCTTCAGAATATATGCGGCCGACATATTGTCCTAAAATAGAGAGCATTGCCAGCTGGATGGATCCTAGAAAACAAATTACAGTAATGGTTGAGGCCCAACCCGAAACAAATTCATCTCCAGAAACATACCCCCAAATTACCTTGAGTACGAAAAACATTGATAAAATACCGAATATGGCGCCAAAATACCCCGCGATATAAAGAGGTTTGTCTGAAAAACCGGTTATTCCATCTGCTGCAAAGCGTACCATTTTTCTCAAGCTATACTTTGTCGTCCCGGCAAATCTTTTATCTCTTGAGTAGCTTATAGGTACTTGTTTGAACCCAATCCAATTTACCAATCCCCGAATATAGCGGTTCCTTTCAGGTATTGCTTTCAATTGATCTACCACTCTCCTATCAAGTAAACGAAAATCTCCTGCATCCACAGGCATGTCAGTTTCAGAAAACCAACTTAATGTTCTGTAGAATATCTTGGCTGTGATTAATTTGAAAAATGTTTCACCTTTTCGTTTATTGCGAACACCATAGGCTACATGTGCACCTTGTTCCCACACCTTTATCATTTCTAATATGACCTCGGGAGGGTCCTGCAAGTCTCCATCAATGACGACTACAGCATCCCCTTTGGCATAATCGATGCCAGCAGTAATAGCTAATTGGTGGCCAAAATTTCTCGATAGGTCTACAATTTGTATACCCTTGTGTATCAGTTGATGCTTCTTCAGAAGAGTTAATGATTCATCAGTACTTCCGTCATTCACAAAAATCAGCTCGTAATCGTAGTTTTTTTCTAGTTCATTAATAACTGACATAAAACGCTTGATGAGCTGATCAATAAGGCTTTCTTCATAGTATATGGGAACAACAATGGAGACTGTTTTCCGTTTGGCCAATTTGACTTTGGTATGCTTTTCCTCTAAAAGCGGATTTAGCAGAGATTTAATCGCAGTCCACTCACTATCTTCGAATGTAATAATAGCGTTACTATCTGGTAATCCAGAAATGAAGTCAGATGTGCATTCTTCAGGCTTTAAAATACGCTCAGATATCTTATGATTTCCGCCACCAGACCTAGTAAATGAATAAATTTTTCTCATGTCTACTCACCGCTTTTTATAGTTAATATGACTCTATTCTTAACGTAAGTCAATTGGTGTTGATGCTTCTTGCCGATCATCGTAGTCATTTGTGTTTTTGGATATCAGTTGTAAGAATAATTAATACTATTAAGAAAAATAGTGAAAGAGGAATAACTAGAACCCTACAGATAAGAAAAAAATGAATTCTTTCATGCGACCTAAGGCTCTAATTTATAAAACTCAAGTAGCATATATTTGTAAAAGGAAAATTTTTGTAGCAAATCTTAGTCGAAAATTGTTACCAAATTATACTCGAGATATGATAGCTTTTTGTATGGCCTAAATATTTCTCATGTTGGCCTGAATTTCGCCTGCAATGAAGCGAGCTTTGTGTCTATCTGTTGGTCTTGGATTTATATTAGTTGCCAAGCTGTCTGCTCAGATTTATTTGTGCAGCCGATCTAAGTCGAAGAATTCTTGTCAAAACCATAGGCTGTAACGTGCTTTTTTGCAATCCAACCTTTCTTACCGTCGGAAAGACCAATGAGAAACCACTCATTTTCTTCCTCATTTATCATGATGGGAGCTCCTTGGTGTAGCTCAAAGACTTGGGTGTTGAATTCCCCAGGACCTGACCTAACAGCGGCGTTTTTTGCTGACACTGCACCCCATACAAGATCTTGATTTAAGCTGATAAGAAAAGCACTGAAGATAAGCATTGCCACAGCTAAGACCCCTAGTCCCGTCCGTTTAAGCCCTATCAGATCTTGTTTCCAGACAAAGGCTCCTAAAAGCAGCAAGCCAATACACCAAAACAGAAGAAAAGCCTCAAAAATTTCTTTTGAAGTGAAACTATCTTGCCAAAACGCAATCACCTTAAGCAAACCAGCATCGATTTCATACTCAAGCTTATCTTGGATTTGCCCGTGCACATAGGCAAGGTTTGCTTTAATATCGGGATCACGAGGTAGAAGTCGTTTTGCTGCAAGGTATGCAGCCATTGCCTTTCCGGGTTCTTCAAGCCGAAAATAAGCATTACCTAGATTATAGAAAGCATGGCCGCTTTCAACTCCCTCAGCAATTAGGTTTTCGTATATCTTAACTGAATTATAAAATTCCCCCTGATCATAGGCTTTGACTGCAAGTTCCAATTGTCCTTTGGATGCTCCCAACTGACTACCACTGACAAAAAATACCAAACATAGGAGGCAAAGTTTATGTAACATGTCTATCTATCTCCGATATTAGATCATCAATTTTATTGATAAGTTTTGATCCCAGTCCAGCACTAAACAAACCATCGCTAAAAGCCATCTGATCCATGTTTATAATTATCTCTTTAGCATTTGACTTATGAGCGTCGCTCAATGTAATTGATTCACAAATGCGTTCGATTTCCTTGCCAGTTAAGGCTGATCCGTTGGTATTAAATTTATTACCTAAAAAATCCTTATACATGCGGTAGTAAGCTTCTACTGCGTCGCTTGATAAATCTTTTTCTTGCCAATCCGTCTTCCATTTTTGTTTATCTTGGTTAAAGTATTTTATTGCAGCTGATCTTCTCTGCTTTGCACTAGGCTTTCCATTTCGGATTAATAATTCGTGCAGGAGAAAGTTTAAACAAAAAAGTAGAGCTGCTAAGCCAGAAAAAATATAGAGCCAAATCCCATTTTCGCTGTTAAGTCCTGTTTGAGCGTCTAGGTCAAAGTTTCTGTGAATATCCACTAGGTCTTTTCCCAGAGATTCAACCTCAGCTTTGTTTGAGGGTCTGGGTAAACTTAGCGAGCTTACTACTTTATTTTCTTCAGGGGCTGCTACCACCATTAATGAGCCTAAATCTGCGGTGAGAACTTCATAACTTTCTTTATCTGGGTTGAATACAGGAAGCTCAAAATTTCCCAGATTAAGCTCTCCAGCCTGATTAGGAACTAAGGCATATTTATAGATTCTCTTGCTCATTATGCCATCTTCTTTGGTAATTTTTTCTTCATTGACGGGTTTATCTGGATAAACCTTGATATTTGAGGAAAACTCCATTGGGAGTGTGCCCATTGTATCGAGAAGCCCCCTACCGGCAATTTCGATGGTTAAGGTGGCTGTTTCCCCTTGCTTGAGTTCACGAATATTTAGCGTGGCAGTGGTTTTAAAGCTACCGACTAGCCCAGCATATTTTTCAGGTTTTCCCTCTTTCGGTAAGGGCTGGACTTCTAAGGTATCTTCCTTTGATGATAGGGTTTTTGTGGTTTGCTGTGAAAAAGCATCATCAAAAAGTTCACCAAAAAAGCTGTTGCGAGATCTGCGTGAGGATTGTACTTGGACTCCGATACTTACATAGTCAGGTGGTATTTTAAGCTGTCCCGCTCGATTAGGAACTATCAGATCGTAGTAGGACAAAACAGAGAACCTTTGATTACTAAACTCTTCTTGATTCACTTCTTTTTCAATATCGGTGAAAAATCTGGTATGGTCTGGTTTGTTAATATTTCTATTTTCTTCAACAACTTTTATACGGAAATAGAGTTTTGTTGTTCTAAGGACTGCTTCACCTACAAATGGTTTGCGCGCAGAGTAGTTTCTTTGCACAAAAGCCCCAGGGAGTTTGCTGCCCTTGATTTTTACATGGTCTGAAGGTTCCTCTACCGTAAAACTAGCAGCGTTGGATCTTTCAATGGCTCCATTGATTTTTGCTTCGATAGGGGGAATTGAATAAACCCCAGGACCATCGGCTTTTAGTGAATAGATAAATGATATAGAACTGGTTCTACGGCCATTAAAATAGGATATTTGACTGGATTGGCTTGTTCCGAGCAAGTTCACTCCAGGGACTTTAGGGAACTCGATTTCCTCGTTCAGCTCACCTTGTACTTGCAAGGTAAGCTGAAAGGTTGTCCCAATGTCTCCCTCGCTTGGACTCAAAGATGCTCTTAAAGCTGCTTTTGAATTATGGGCGCTAAATCCTATAGTAAAGACCAAGAAGAAGAATAAGCTTTTAAAATGATGTTTCATGATTTGATACTCCATTACCAATCCTTTATAGGCCTTCGGTTGGGAGGTGGGATTTTTGGGGGTTTTCCGTAATACCGTTCTTGGTCTTCAAGAGATCTTAGGAGCCTCTCGGCGTCGGCTTTGTCCAAAATTTCTTGATTTGTTTGGTCTTGGGCTGACTGCTTTTCTTGTTCTTGCTGGTTTGTATTGTCTTGCTGGGCACTTTCATTCTCCTGATCTTGCTCTTCGGTTTCTTTTTTATCTGACTGGTCTTGCTTATCTTGATCGTTGTTTTCTTGGTCTTGCTTATCTTGATCTTTGTTTTCTTGGTCTTGCTTATCTTGATCGTTGTTTTCTTGATCTTTGTTTTCTTGGTCCTGTTTATTTTGATCTTTGTTTTCTTGGTCCTGTTTATTTTGATCTTTGTTTTCTTGGTCCTGCTTATTTTGATCTTTGTTTTCTTGGTCCTGCTTATTTTGATCTTTGTTTTCTTGGTCCTGCTTATCTTGATTTTGCTTTTGTTTTTCCATCTCTTGAATCATCTTTTCGACCCAAGCTAAGTTTTCTTTTGCATCTTGATCATCTGGGCTTTGTTTGAGTAACTCTGAGAAGGCTTCCTTTGCACCCTTTAAGTCTCCTTTTGCAGCGAGGGTATTCCCGAGATTAAATTGAGAGTTGCGAGCTAATCCTGGGTCCCTTGATTTTGCTGACTTGGCAAAACCACTGGCAGCAGCCTCATATTCTTTGTTTTGATATTGACTTACAGAGCGGTTATACGCATGCTGCATATTGTCTGGTTCTTCGATCTCAGCATCAAGAAATTTCTCACTTGCAGAGCTAAAATTCCCTTGTTTATATGCTTCTTCAGCTTCATATAAGTTATCAGCATAACTGTCCATTTGATACAGCAAGCATAACAGCATGAAGAGTCGATGAAAGATTCTATTGGTCATTTTGGCTAAGCTCCCGTTTTTGCCTAAATTCTTTCAGTAAAAACTCTACAAAAAGAAAACCAAGTGCGAGGGATAAAAACCATTGGAAGCGTTCATACCAGATCTTCTGTCTTGATTCACCATAGGCTCCTGCCTCCAAAGATACCTTAATCCCTTTGGTATAAATTTGGTCCAGATCTATATCTCCCGTCGTCGATCGTACATACGTCCCTCCGCTTATTAACGCAGCTTCCTGGAGGGTTTTTTCATCGAGCTTCGAGATAATAACATTCCCATTGTGATCTTTTTTGTAGCCCCCAGTTGGAAGGGGAATGGGAGAGCCTTCCTCTTTGCCAATTCCAATAGCATAAATCTTAACAGCTTTTTCTTTAGCTTTCTGCGCTGCTTTAAGGGTATTTTGATTTTGATCTTCACCATCGGTGATGAGAATTATTGCCTTCCCTTGGCTCTCAGCTGAGCTTGCTTTCACAAGGCTATCAACTCCTAACTCAATGGCATCTCCTAGTGCTGTGCCTTGGACGGGGATTAAATCTAAGCTTAGTTGATTGATGAACAAACTTGCTAGGCGGTAGTCGACGGTCAAGGGACACTGGACAAAGGGTACGCCAGCAAAGGCAACGATCCCGAATCGGTCTCCATCGAGCATGCCAAGTAAATCGATCAACTCTCTTTTAGCCCGTTCTAGGCGGTTGGGAGGGATATCAGTTGCTAACATAGATGTGGATAGGTCGAGGACCACCATAATATCTATACCTCCCTGTGGAACTTCTCGCCACTCGAATCCCCACCTAGGGCGAGCGAGCCCAGTCACAATTGCTGCAACTGCCAAAAGGAGCAAGCAAGCTTTAATTGTACTAGTGAAACGGTTTTCTGAAACAGTCAAAAGCTCAGGTAAGCGCAATGCTGCAAAAGCCTGCAACCTTTTTTTCCTGCGTTTCTGCCCGAGATAGATGAGAGCCGCACAAATGGGAATCAACCAAAGTAAGATAAGGTAGTTTATATTAGCAAAGTTCATGGCTTACGGAATCCTCCGCCATCTGCTGAGATTAAAACAAAGTTCTAATAACAAAAGTATCAATGCAGGCCAGACAAAACCTGAGTAAGATTCTTCATACAGTCTAAACACTTCAATTTCTCGCTCAGTCTTTTCTAATTCGTCAATGGTTTGATATATTTTGTTTAGGGTTTCGGTATCGGTAGCTCGATAATACTGACCTCCAGTTAATTTTGCGATTTTTCCAAGTAGCTCTTCATCTAGGTCAATCCTGACATTCTGATATCCAAATTGAGTTGGTATTGGTACAAGTCCTTTAGAGCCGACACCAATACTATATATCTTCACCCCCATAGCTTTTGCTGCTTTAGCTGCATCTATTGGCTCAACTTTTCCAGCTTGGTTGGAACCGTCTGTTAAAAGTATCATCACTTTGCTTTTAGCATCTAAGTCTTTAAGTCTATTTGTTGCCACTCCAATAGCATCACCTATAGCAGTTGATTCGCCTGCCATTCCGATGCTCACCTCGTCTAGGTATCGGGATAAGACGTCATGATCGAGGGTCAGTGGAACGTAGGCAAATGCATTGCTACCAAATATGGTAAGTCCTAAGCGGTCATCAGAGCGCGCCTCAATAAAGGTTTTTAAGACTTCCTTAGCAACGCTTAAGCGGTCCTTGCGCTTGCCACCGATGACAAAGTCCATTCCGCGCATGCTACCAGACGTATCAATGACCAGCATCATATCGAGGCCTTCAGTTCGTTGTTTTGACTGTTCATGCCCTGTTTGAGGTCTTGCTAATGCCATGATCAACAAACTCAAACTCATGATTCGCAGGCAAAAGCCTGAATGCATGAGCCAAACCCTGCTGTTACCACTGGTACGCTTCAGAGTCTTAGATTTTGAAAAAAGAAGTTGAGCTTTGGGCCTACTATAAGAGAACAACATGGGGATAAATAACAAAAATAATAAAAGCCAATAAGGTTCGGCAAATGAAAAGTTTGTCATGCTATACCTACTGGGACAATGAGGGGGACATTTGTTTGTGGGACTTAGGAGTGGTTTGATCTTGGATGCTTTTATCGACAATAGCTTTGGCCCAAGCCATGACTTGAGTATGATAACTCATGGCTTCATTTTCATGAGTCGGGGCTTTAGCAAATTTGATGAGGTCGCAGCGCTCGAAAAACTTAATCATGTCGCTACGATCATACCCTTTAAACTTGACTCGTTGTTCGAGAGGTTTTTTTAGTTCCTTCAAAGTCAGGTCTGTTGCTGGAAAGCTATATGCTTGTTCGAGGATTTGGCGAAATGCCATGCTCAATGTGAAAAAGTAATCACAATGCATGCTTTCTGGGAAAGGGGAAGGGGGTTTTTGAGCTTCAAGGCTTCGTAGCATAAGCAGTAAAGGAGGTTCAGATCGAGGGGCATAGTGGACTTCATTTTTTTTCTTATACCAGCGCCAGATTAAGAGCCCAAGTACCACAGCAAGGATTATAACAGCTAAAGCGATCCACCAAGTTAACGGCACTCGAAAGGGGTACTCAGCTAGCTCGACTATGGGATGTGGAAGCTGTCCTTGATCCATACCTTGCGATGGGATTCCAGGGACAGTATTTGCAAGTTGCTGGGTATCACTTTGTGCTGCCACGTTTATCCTAGCCTCTTTTCACGTTTTCTGAAGTAAGCCACTAATGGTTTGACCAAAGACTGCTTGGTATCCACTACAAAATAATCAATGCGGTTCTTTTTAAAAAAGCTCTCTAGTTGCTGCCACTCACTCTTGGATCTCTGAGCAAAAGACTCTCTTACCTTAGGATCAGAGCTATCAATTGATATTATTTCTCCACTTTCCGCATCTTGAAACTGGATAATGCCACATGGTGGCAATGAATTTTCTCTTTGATCTGTGGCTAAAACACAGGTCAAATCATGTTTACGGCTAACGAGTTTTAGGTTCTTTTGGTAGTCTGATGCTTCGAAATCAGAGATTAAAAAGCACATGCTTTTCTTCTTCCAAACTTGTAAGAGGTAAGCAAGTGAGCCGGCTAAGTCTGTTTGGTGTCCTTTGCTTTGGTGAGTTAGGACAGAGCGAATAATGCGCCACACATGTGCCCGTCCTTTTTTGGGCGGGATAAACTGTTCAACATGGTCGGAAAAGACTATGAGACCTACTTTGTCATTGTTTTTTATTGCCAAAAAAGCCAGCATTGCAGTCAGCTCAGCTGCAATCTCCTGCTTAAGGTGGCCGGTTGTACCAAAACGCTGAGAAGAGCTTACATCGACCATCAGCATAAGGGTCATTTCCCGTTCTTCACGGTAAACCTTGACAAACGGTTCGTTCATCCTCGCGGTTACATTCCAGTCGATTGCACGAATGTCATCACCTAAGAAATACTCACGAACTTTGTCAAATTCCTGCCCCAAGCCTTTGAAGGCAGAAGAGTATTCGCCCACCATTGAATCGGTGGTTAAAAATCCAGCTTTCAGCTGAATCTGTTTGATCTGATTTAAAACCTTTGGAGAAAGCATATTAGGGCACGTCAATTCTTTCAAAGATTTGGTGAATGATCTGTTCCGAGTCTATATTTTCAGCTTCTGCTTCATAAGAAGGTTTAATGCGATGTCTTAAGATGTCATAACCCACGTCTTTAATGTCTTGTGGTGTAACAAAAGTACGGCCTTCAAGCATGGCATTAACTCTGGCAACCCTATCGAGAGCAATGGAAGCTCTAGGGCTTGCACCATATTCAATCAAGGCATCAAGGTCTTTGAGTTTATGGTCTTTAGGTTTGCGACTAGCATAAATGAGGTCGACAATATAGCGCCGGATCTTGTCTGAAACATAAATCTGATCCACAAGACTCCGCATATCTCGCAACTCGTGTTTAGTCACTACCTTTTCCAGCAGAATTTTTTGATGGGAGGCAGCCCTTTTTATGATAAGTTCCTCTTCTTCTGGACTTGGATATGAGACCACGAGTTTAAAAATGAAACGATCAATCTGGGCTTCTGGTAATGGGTAAGTGCCTTCCTGTTCCACTGGATTTTGTGTTGCCATAACTAGAAAAGGCTCTTCTAGCTCCCAGGTTTTTGATGCGATGGTGACTTGTCTTTCTTCCATAGCTTCCAGCAGTGCTGATTGAACTTTTGCTGGGGCGCGATTAATCTCATCGGCAAGTACTAGATGGGCAAAAATAGGCCCCTGCTTAACTTTAAACTCAGCAGTACGCTGATCGTAGATCTGGGTACCGACCAAGTCAGCTGGCAAAAGATCTGGGGTAAACTGAATCCGCTTGAAATCAAGAGCGGCGGCATCGGCCAAGGATTTGATTGCTGTAGTTTTGGCCAGGCCTGGGAGTCCTTCGAGAAGCACATGACCCTGGGCTATGATGGCCATAACAAGGCGTTTGCAGACATGGGGTTGGCCTACGATACGCTTCTTGGTTTCATCGAGAATCTTATCAACTAAGCCCGCAGTTTCTTTGATTTTTTCTTGGATCTCATCAGTTTGCTGATCGTAACTCATTTGTATCCCACTAAATTTTCTTTCTCCAAACCGGCTTCATCCTAGCATCTTAAGGTATAAGAGAACCTTAAGCACAGGTTTTGTAAACTGCAAAATTAATTTTGGTGGGGCGGTGATTAAGCTATTTCACAAGAAGATGGTTGTGGAGTTATTTTTGATAAAATAAGAGCTGGGCGCACTAATTTGGCGTTTCTCTTTCCGTCAGATTCAGTGGCATATAGGGATGTATTTCTTCAGACATCGTTGTCACCAATAGTAAAATAAATCGCCTTCAGGTTTCTGGATGCAACATTTTTAAGGACTAACCCATGAAAGAAAAGAAGGTATGTGGCAACTGCAAAAAAGAATTTTTGCGTTCAGAAGATTTTCTAGAGAGCACATCAAATTGGAGGCTCTCTGAGGATGAGCGCTTGTGGTTTAATTGTGACTGTGGGTCGACCATGTGCCTGCCAAAGGGAGGTTACCCCTGGTATAGCCCGAGTCTCAAGCTTAGCCCGGAAGCCAAGAGTATTTTCAATCAAATCCCAAAACTTGAGACCCTTCCAAATATACCGTCAACTATCATCGAAATTCAAAACGCTCTCTTGTCAGAAGAATATGATGTGGATGAACTAGTTAAGCTAGTTAAAATTGAACCATTTACTCTTACCGAAGTTCTATATGTCTATAACAGCTTAAGGCTTGTCAAAAAAGAACGTAAGCAAAGAGAAGTTTCTGTTAAGCATGCTATCATCTACATTGGTAAAAAAAGGTTGTCATCGATAATACTGAGATCTATGTTTAAAAAACTTAGGTTTAAAACTAAAGTTTTTCCCCTTGACACCTTTTGGCAGGATTCTTTTCTTACCGGGCTAATTAGCGAGCAGCTTTGGATGCATTTTAAGTCCAAATTTGATCGTGATCGAGCTTTTATTGCTGGCTATTTATGCAACATTGGTAAAATGGCGGGTGTTATTGTATTTCCGGAAAAAATGGATAATCTCTGGATTCAAATAAAAGACATTAAGCATCAGGATACCTGGGTTAATCTTGAAAAGAAGGTCCCTCTCATTGATCATTGCTTGTTGGGAGAAATTGCAGCAGCTTTTTGGGGGTTTCCTGACTTTACTTTCAACCCCATAAAACACCATCATAATCCTGGTCTTCGTTCAAATGAAGGAGATGGTTTTCTTTGTCATATTGTGGCACTTGCCAATTACATAAAACATTGGATTATGCTTGAACCACATCTGATTGATGAGCATGGTATTCACCAATGTGAAGCATACTTTAATATTAACTCGCAGCAAACCCAAGAGATTGTTAGTAAGCTTCAGGAACAACTCTATGTAATCAGCTGAGCTTGTTAAATCAGCTTCAGCGCTTGAACAGAAGAATGGTGTCATGCATACTCTCTGAACACTAGAGACCCTATCCACAGAGCACGTGGATGACTAGGTATCCATAAAATCTAAGTTACTGAAATTACAGGATGCCTGCAAAATGCTATAAAATAAGGCAGCCCCTACTTCTTACTTAGTGTTGCTTACCATAACCTATTTAGAACGCCATGTGAAACTTATCTTATTCTAAAATCTCTTGACATTGGTTTATAGGTTTATGAGATTCACGTCCACCATAAAAAAATTTTACTAAGGGGCCAATATTTACCGGCATCAAAGTGAAAATTCCCTTAGATAAAACAAAATGTAAACTTTTGTTTGTATGACCGAAGAATTTACCTGATCTTTATATATTTATGTTATTTGTTAATCGATCATATAGAAAATATATAGCTACTTGTCACTACGTAAAATCGATCAGCAATTATGAATTGGGAGAGATGCTGTGCTGTATAAAAAATGGTCCATAACTACTTTAATTGTGGTTTTATTATTTGGTTTGGGGGGTAACACCTTTGCGGAGTCTAATTTCAAAGGTAGAGTTAGAATCGACGGCTCTAGTACAGTTTACCCAATCACTGAAGCAGTAGCCGAGGAGTTTGGCATCAAATACCCACAGGTGAGGGTGACCGTAGGAGTTTCAGGTACAGGAGGAGGGTTCAAAAAATTCCTCAATCAGGAAACTGATATTAACGATGCATCTAGGTTGATCAAAATTATAGAGGAAAATAGAGCAGAAAAGTTAGGAATTAGGTACGTGCAGATTCCTGTGGCTTATGATGGAATCTCCGTAGTCATCAACAAGAGAAATGCTTGGCTTGATCATCTTACCGTCGATGAACTGCATCAAATATGGAAGCCAGGGAGTACTATTAAGACTTGGAAGCAGCTACGTCCAAATTGGCCTGATATTCCAATAAAGCTCTATGGTCCAGGGACTCATTCAGGAACCTTTGACTATTTTACCGAAGTGATTAACGGTAAATCACAAGCCAGTCGCTCCGATTTTACGAAAAGTGAAGATGATAATATGCTCGTACGAGGAGTGGCCGGAAATCAAGGAGCTCTAGGTTATTTTGGGCTTTCTTATTACGTAGAAAATAAAAATAAGATAAAAGCAGCTCCCATCAAAAATAAAGGTAGTAAAGCAATTTTACCCTCTTTTGAATCAGTTTTTAATGGGAGCTATAAACCTTTAGCAAGGCAGGTTTATATCTATATAAATTCTGCCTCATTGAAGCGTCCAGCTGTCTCCAAGTTTGTGGAATTCTATTTGGAAAATGCCGGTTCACTTGTTAAAGATGTTGGATATGTTCCCCTGCAAAAAGAGGAGTATGAAGCTTCATGGAAGCTTATTCAAAAGATCTCTCTATCGGCTTAAGCATCGAGTGCGAGGCCAATAGCGAAGGCAAAAAAGTCGAAACTATTTTATGTCCCAAGTTAAGCATGCCTGAACTTGCATTAAAGCTTGTTTTGCTTGCATCAACTTCGGTGACCTTGTTGACTACGTTAAGCATTATCTTTTTAATTAGCCGAGAAGCCATAAACTTTTTCCAAGTGGTACCTTTTGCAGATTTTTTATTTGGGACAGAATGGCAACCTTTGATTTACCCTGCACGATATGGGGTATTGCCATTGGTATTGGGAAGTTCTCTTATTGTGATTCTTTCCATATCTATAGCACTACCGATTGGTTTGCTAATTTCTACCTATTTGAGTGAATTTGCCAGCTTTTCTATTCGATCGGTGGTGAAGCCCTTTCTTGAAATCTTAGCTGGGATACCTACCGTTGTTTATGGCTATTTTGCTCTTACCTTTATAACTCCTTTATTGATAAGCTATTTTCCTGATATTGAAGTATTTAACGCCGCAAGTGCAGGAATTGTTGTAGGGATCATGATTCTTCCAATGGTTTCTTCTCTCTGCGATGATGCTTTTCAAGCTGTACCCAAGAGCTTAAAAGAAGCAGGTTATGGCCTTGGTGCTACCCATTTTGAGCTTATCCGAGATATCCTAATACCTGCAGCTTCTTTTAGGATTATTGCGGCAATAATTTTAGCGATCTCTAGAGCCTTAGGTGAAACAATGGCAGTAACCTTAGCGGCTGGTGCAACACCAAATATGGAATTTGGATTTTTGAAAAGTATTCAAACTATGACAGCTTACATTGTTGAAGTGAGTTTGGGTGATACACCTTCTGGTGGAATTGAGTATTTGACTTGTTATGCTGTAGCATCTCTTTTATTTGTGATGACATTTGTTCTGAATATTCTTGGGAACCAATATATGAAATCTGCAAAGAAGGGATAGATCATGTACAGCAGGATGGTGCTGAATCGTATTTTTAAGGGTCTGTGCTTTTTATCTACCTTTGCCGCAGTAGCAGTTCTTGCGATGCTCCTATATCACCTTTTCTTAAAAGGTATGACACATATTGATTTAGATTTCTTGAACAACTTTTCATCAAGACGTCCAGAGCGTGCAGGAATTAAATCAGCACTTTGGGGAACCCTTTGGCTTATTGGTCTAACCAGTGTTTTTGCTTTGCCTTTAGGTGTAGCAACTGCGATATATTTAGAAGAGTATGCCTTAAAAAATCGGTTTACTCGTTTTTTGGAGATCAATATTGCAAACCTTGCAGGTGTTCCATCTATTATTTACGGACTCTTAGGTTTAGCGATCTTTGTTAGATATTTTGGATTAGGGCGTTCCCTGTGGTCGGGAAGCCTGACTCTATGCCTTCTAATCTTGCCGGTTATTATCGTTGCTTCACAAGGTGCAATTAGGTCTGTCCCATTGGTGATTCGTGAAGCTTCCTTTGCGCTTGGAGCACAGAAATGGCAGGTGGTACTATTCGTGGTACTTCCTGCAGCCCTTCCTGGGATTTTGACAGGAGCAATCTTGTCACTCTCAAGAGCAATTGGTGAAACCGCCCCTCTTATCATTGTTGGTGCTGTGGGCTATATGAGGTTTATTCCACAATCTCCAAGTGATGATTTTACTGCACTGCCTTTGCAAATCTATGATTGGGCTTCAAGGCCTCAATCGGGATTTCATGAAATTGCAGCATCAGGAATACTTGTTTTACTGGCAATTTTGTTTATGTTTAACCTCACAGCGGTGATCATCCGCCAAAAACTGCAAAGGTATCCGTCATGAGATTAGGAAGCTCGTATGTAATGGAAGCGAAGAATCTTTCAGTTTATTATGGTGAGAATAAAGCTGTAGATGGCGTGTCCTATGGCTTTAAACGCAATAAGGTCACGGCAATCATTGGTCCATCAGGTTGTGGAAAAAGTACCCTCATGCGAGCAATGAATCGCATGCATGACTTTGTTCCAAGTGTAAGAGTTCACGGTAGTTTGTGGTTTGAGTCCGAAGATATTTATCATCAAAAAGCCAATCCAGTTTTAGTGAGGAAAAAGATAGGGATGGTCTTTCAAAAACCTAATCCCTTCCCTAAATCGATTGCTAAAAATATCATTTGGGGACCGAAGATTAATCTTATGAAGAAAAATTATTCAGAGCTAGTTGAAACATCTCTTAAACGCGCAGCTTTATGGGATGAGGTGAAGCATCGACTTGAGGATTCCGCTTTATCACTTTCTGGTGGGCAACAACAACGTTTGTGTATAGCTCGTACTATTGCAATGGATCCAGACATTATTTTAATGGATGAGCCATGTTCTGCATTAGATCCTAAATCGACAGCAAGCATTGAAGAACTAATTTTTAAGTTGAGTGAAAATTACACTATATTAATTGTGACTCACAATATGCAACAGGCACGTCGTGTATCAGATGAAGTACTCTTTATGTATGAAGGAAAACTTGTTGAGGCAGGAGTTACTAAACAGATGTTTGAGAATCCAAGTAACTCTCAAACTCACGATTATATAAGAGGAAAATTTGGTTAAAAAAATGAACAATAGTCAAGATTATTTTATATATTTATTGTCTGTTCTATTTTTGTAGGTTAATGTGTTAAGATATATTTTTTTAAAACTGATTTAGCCCTTTGTTTAAGCTGCTCCTTTTGCGAAACGAATTGCAGCAGATTCGTTTACAGTTGCAAAGTTATCTACACCTTCATTTCGTCCAATTCTATTCACTTGCAAAACTCCAGTTTTACTTACGAGTAAGACGGCAACTCTGGAGAAGTTAGCATTAATGTTAACTCGTAAATTCATCATTGAATTTTCGAACTCGGGATCATTTCTTCCTTGTGCTTGTCGCATATCTACGACTATGCCAAAATTTTTAAACTTTGGGAATGTCTTTATGAGTTTTTCATTGATATCTAAAAATTCTTGTAGGGAAGAGATGTTTACTGGTGTCCTTCGCAAAATAAGTACATCTTCGAGTGGTAGTCTCTCCATTTCCCAATATGCATTGCTAAGTATCTTGTGCTGTTGTTCCTCATTTTGCATTTGTCTATGCTGATCAGAAGGTAGATTGTTGCCATTGAAATATTGATTGCAGATTTCTTTTTCTACTAAGAAGAACTTTTTAACAATTGACGGTATTTGAGTTTGAATTAGGTTTGTAAGTTGGTCTTTACCATTTTTGATAGTTTTGTCCTGATGATTTTCAAAAAGGTTTAATCCATTAGATAAGGTTGACTTTATTTCCTTTAAAAAATTCCTGTCGTTACCTTCAATATCAGCTATAGACCATGTCAGATTTTCTACTCCGTTCATAACATCCTTGCCTGATCTTATTTTATTAAGATATGCTCTAAATCCATCGCAAACGTTTTTTGCATGCTGTTGATTTAGTATCTTATCGAATTCCGTATAAGGATCTGTGGTAATGTTATCGTCCAATTTAGTGTCACATAATAGAGTTGTCTAACAATTGATAAAACCCTTTGGTAGCTTAATTTATGTTATTTTATAGTTCCAAAGACCTGCTGCTGCGTAACCTATTTCATCACGAAGCTTATCAATTCTGACTCTTAACTTTGAAGAAGCTGCG
>JBGCDR010000405.1:0-4188 GCA_045105515.1 Oligoflexales bacterium | reverse complement strand
TTTATAAAGCATCAAGTTGGCCTTGATAGGACAAAAATAAATTAGTACGAAATAGTTGAATTAACTGATGTGTCGGAAAATTTAAACAAGTAGTTATACTGACTCAATTAAGAAATAAAAGCATTTCGGTCAATGCTCAGGTATTCAGAGAATGTTGATATGAATTTAGCGTTTGATGCGTTTACTTATCGGTATCACATCTATTTCAAAGGAAAAGCCAAGTTTAGACTAATTGCTCATGAACTTGAACATGTAAGTCAGTTTGTTAAAAATCCGCTTTTCTATGAAAAGTACTTTTTATCCACTCTAGGTGTCCTAAAAATTCAAAAGAATGTTTCTATAAGGTCCATTCATTCGAGTAATAACTTTGAAAAGGAAGCAAGTCAGAAGGCTCAAAGCTTACCTTATCTGAAAAACTCTTTCTATTAATGAAATTAATCTGATTCGCGAGAATACCATTTTACATTTGAAAATTTCTTCTGTACTCATAGGCAGGTAGTTGGCGTGAGCAATTGACGCAACAAGGTGTCTTATGAAAACTAGTTTTTTTAGCAAAATAAATTATTCAGCAGCAAATGAAGATGGCAATTCAGAGAGAGGATTCCTATCTATTGGGAGTCATGATCGTGTCTTGTGTATTACAGGAAGTGGTTCTCGGCCACTAGATCTGATTGTTGATAAACCTGAATCTTTGACTGCCATAGATTTTAACCCTAGCCAAACAAGTCTATGTGAGTTGAAAATTGCTTGTTACAAAGAGCTGGAGTATGAAGAATTCTGTGCGTTTATCGGTCTTTCCCCCAGTTCAACCTCCAAAAGAAAATCCACTTATAGAGCTTTAAGGTCCCAACTGAGCACTGCAGCCCGAGAGTTTTGGGATATACATGTATCGGAGGTCGAGAAAGGAATTTTATACTGTGGCACTTGGGAAACATTCATGCAAGTTATGGCCAAGTTCGCCCAAGTACGATCCAAAACTTTGAGAAGTTTGTTCGCTTGTCAAGATATCAATGAACAATATTATATTTGGAAGACAGATTGGGATAACTCGATCTGGAAATCTTCCCTTTGGCTTTTTTCAAGACGTTTCGTGTGGAAGTATCTTTTAAAAGAACCGGGAATTGAATTTGTACCAGCCAGCATGAATATCTATTGGTATATGTATGACAGGTTTGAACATTGTGCCAGAAGCTTCCTTTTAAAAGATACCCCTTACGCACACCTTCTTCTCTGGGGACATTATTGTAAGGAGTCACTTCCTCTGCATTTGCGTCCTGAAAATTTTCCTATAATTAAGACCCACATTGATTCCTTGAAACTCCAAACAGGCTCTTTGCTCGATTTTTTACATACGGATTCTGCTAAAAATAATTTTAGCGCATTTTCGCTTTCTGATTTTTCCTCTTATGCCAGCCCTGATCTTTACTATCAAATTTGGGATGGAGTGATTAATGCCTCTAAGGAAGGCGCAAAGGCCTGTGAAAGACAATTTTTAGTAAAGTACGACCCCAGACAGATTTTCCCAATGCGCTTAAAAAGAGATACTGACTCTGAAGAAAATCTTTTCAAGAAAGATGATACTTTTATTTATTCGTTTGTTTGCGCAACTATTAGGAAAAATTTTAATTGAAGGAACAATCAGGCCCCTGTGTCTATATTTTGAGATGTCGAGACAACAGTCTATACACAGGCTGGACCACGGACGTAAATCGTCGCCTTGTAATGCACAATCGTGGTAAAGCAAGTAAGTATACCAGAGCTAGATTGCCAGTAGAATTGGTGTACTTAGAGTATCACCCTGATAAAACTTCAGCTATGAAACGAGAGTGGCAGATAAAAACCTTTAACAAAAAACAAAAAATCTCGCTTATTTCTCAAAATACATTTAACTAATCACACCTAGATAAGATAACCAGAAAACTCTGATTTAAGGTATCTAATATTTGATAGTATCTTTTATGGGGAGTCCTCTATATATTCCCATACGAATATTCTGCTTAAGCTATAAGAGCAATGAAATAGCTGAATGCGATAAAGAAAACTAGACTAAAAACACAGATCATCATGCCTTTGAAAGAGTCATCAAATTCGTTCTTTGGCTTATGAGGGACGGTCCATCTAGTACTTTGTCTCATATATACTCCCATTAAATAAAATGATGCACAGAGAAAACTGTGCTTACACTAATAGGGAGATTTTTTTTTAGATAATTTTATTTCATAGAAGAATTACCAGACGTTTCGGCTTGATGAGTTATAAGATTTATAAGATTTCATATCTAGCTATCATTATTGATTAAATTTTATCGAAATAAAAAGCACATGTTTTAGGGCATAAATTTATGAGAGTCTTTATGCGTATCTAATATCTTAATAACTATGAACTTTTTATGATCGGCTGTGTTATATTAGTTAGATAGAAAATTGCATTTAAGAGCATTTAAGCCAGCTAAATCAAAAAATCCTCGGCTAGATCCCAGTAAGAAGTCGGTGGTGATAATTTGAGCTCCGCTTTTGATTGCTTTTTCAATTCTCAATGGGGAATGCTTGAGACCTGCATCAGCTCGAGTTCTGACGATAAAACCCTTTTCAACGAGCTGCTTAATTACATCAAATTGCTGGACGGGATCATTTTTTATGATGATTGCAGAATACGAACTAAGACCATCACTTTCGGAAAACATCAGTTTAGTATCGAGTTTAGGTTCCTGCATGTTGTAAACACTTCGAAGCAATCCCTTGGTATGCAAGACAAACAAAAATTTTCCCTTCATAGACCGGTAACTTGGCCATCCCCGTGTGGTAACAGCGGTATGCAAGTTCTTAAAAGTACCTTTTAGCTCATCAGGGGTATAAATATTTTGCACCGGGAAATAGTCTTTGATTTGCTGTTCAATAAGGCTTAGATATGCAAAGGCTCTTTCTTTTTCTCTAATTGAATTTTTGATATCTAGCAGAACCATGATTGGATCATGAAACCTATGATTCTTTGACCAGGAAATCATTTGCTTGAAACAAGATCCCAAGGTTTTACAACTTGACCTAAGATCAATAATTGGAATATGGAACACATTTATAAGCTCATTTTCCTGATCCCAGTGGAGGTCGAACTCTATTTGTCTGATTTTGTGTTCGCTGAATTGTTTTTGTAATGGAGGATGAGAGTAATTCCACCCTAGTGAAAGTGGGATGGATGGCCTTTGATGATAACTATTATGTGAGCCTTTTACTTGGATTGTATTGAAGGGGCTGTCTATAGAACATTCTTTTGCATATAAATTTTGACTAAAAAACATGCTTACGAGGGCAGCTATGAATTTTAAGATCATAAAATTCACCTATTTGTCGAATTAACAAAATATTATCTGTCTTGAATATGACCACTGTATGGTTTAGTTGTCAAATAAATTTTGTATAAAATGTATATGAATGATCATCAAAGGTTTGTTTATAGAGCTGTCTGAGAAAAGGATGGAAGGGGCTTATTTTCTACTATGCAGCGCGGAAGAACTAACTACCTTCCCTGGTATTTACCAGACTGCCTTTTATTTGTAGTTCGCCTATTTCGTTTTTTAGTCTTCTTGTATAGATTTTTCTGCTCATGCCTTACATGTTGGTCTCTGTCCTCGAAGCTATCGTAGCCTTCAGGTAAGTCGAGATCAAAAATAAAATATGGAATTATTGCTGGTTCAAAAATTGGATTACTCAATAGGAGTAAGGTGAAAAGAGAAGCTTGAAACTGGATGTTTTCTTGCTGATAATTACTGTCCCCTTTTGCATTGGGCATCAAGGTCATCATTGTTAATGCTGAAGCTATAATAAAAGATTTTAGTTTCATAATATTCCTCATATTGCAAATGAGTTATCTCAAAAGGAAGCCATACTAATATAGGAGCCTATGATTTACAAGGAATTATAGTGCATGTTTCCCATACTATTCAATCGCTGCAAGCCAATCTGCTAGTAGGGTAGATAGTTGAGGAGGGATCTCTTTGTGGCTCGGGAATGCGAAATCATGTCCAAAACTTTTGACATAAATGATTTTAGAGTTGGCGGATTGCTAGATTAAGTGCAGAAGAAAAAATTCCATCGCTTCGGAAGGCGGATTTAGTTTAGTCTATGAGGCTAATCTGCTTGCAAGAAAGGGGTATTTATGTCTGCCAATCTGACTTATGAGCAAAGGTATGAG
>JBGCDR010000404.1:0-16274 GCA_045105515.1 Oligoflexales bacterium | reverse complement strand
CCTAAAAGTGGTAGGCCTACATATTTGAAACGGGAATTAGAAGCATCTTTAGTTGAGCGGATTCAACAAGGGCCAGTTGAACATGACGATGTTAGCGTACTTACTGCTAAGTATATAAGGAAAATAATTGAAGAAGAGTATGGAACGACCTACTCAGTATCTGGAACGGAAAAACTTCTAAAGAGACTCAACTTTAGTAAAGGAAAACCTCGTCCGCACCATGAAAAGCATGATGAAGAGGCTATTAAAAGATGGAAGGAATCTACCTTACCTAATTTTGTGAAGTTTACCGCAGACCAACATCCAAAAAAAAACTTCAAATTTGGTATCAGGATGAAAGCCGATTTGGAGAAAAAACCAGGTTAAAAGCAGTATGGAGACTCAAAGGTTCGAAGGTGAATGCTGTTAAGCAAACCGGGTATCGTTCGACCTACGTTTTTGGGGCTGTAAATCCAGTATCTGGTGAATCATCAGGCTTAGTTTGCGGTGAGTGCTCTACTGACGTAATGAATATCCATTTGAGTCAAATAAGTGATGAATTACCTGCAGACACACATATTATTTTAGTTATGGACAATGCTGGTTGGCATTCAAACTCCAAGGATTTGATCATACCAGCCAATATTAGTATCTTGGATTTACACCCATATAGCCCACAATTGAACCCCATTGAAAAATTATGGCAGTGGCTCAAAGATAATTTTTTCAGCAATATTGTGATTAGTAAAGATGAGGATCTAGACAATTTAGCCTGCAGGATATGGAACAAATTAACTTCATCAATAATCAAGTCGGTTTGTAGGGTTAATTATCTCAAAAAATTATTACCATTATGGTGTCTATAAACTATTTACGATTGGTATAAGTGCGATTTTTATCGATGGTTATCATTTCGTATTTATTGATAAAAGTGGCGAAGTGGTAAGTCTAGGTAGGTAGTGCATTTGCTATTAATTTTGACTGTTTTTCACCACTTATTGGGAAATTATTGGGATGGTTCTGTGTCACCACCAGCGTTAGCCTCGTCACTCCGAAGCGCCAGTCGAGGGGTCCCCTTGTCATTCCCAGCGCCGAAGGTACGTCAGGGAATCTCAACCAAGTCAACCTTAGTCCGGAAACAATGCTCTATTCATCTCATCAAGAATTTTTTCCAACTTACTATCTTCCTCTTCAGTCATATGGCTTCTCATCGCGCCTTCTATTTTTCTCAGACCTTCATATAACTGATGTTTGCCATCGGTAAGGGGATTTACCTGAGGAAAAACCTTAAGCACCTCCCTCAGGAGTGCATAAGCCCTTCGATCACACTATTTTCCAACTAGCTCTTCTAGTTCTTTGTGAATATTCATTTATGTCCTAAAGAGGTTTTAAAACTTGGCATTACATTATCAAAAATATACTGAATAGCATCTTCTTCGGTCTTCTCTGGCTGAGTTGCTCCTGGTTGTATCGCAAAACCGTTTATAAGGCTCATAGCTTCATCAACCTTCAATCTTAGCTGAAGTCCGTGATTCTTGAGGAATGCGAAAACTGCTATAACAGCAGTCCTCTTATTTCCATTTTCAAAAGCCTGTCTTTGAGCAATTTTGTGGAGCAATAAACCAGCCATTTTTTCGATTGGAAGATTTAAATAACCATTCTGGGATTGATAAAAGACGCTTCGAATAGCTCCTTCCAAGTCATTCTTACGAATAACTCGATGCTGTTCTTGGCAGTTTGGATCTTTGTGTCTCTGTTTTTCTATTGCTTTTCGATTAAACCCAATCACTTCATCAACAGTCAACTCGATTATGTTCATTTAGCTAGCTCATCCATCAACTCACTGTTTTCTTCCATAAACGCATCAATATCGTCGTCTGTATAACGCTTTGGCTTTACAAATGTAGGTTTTTTTAGCCACTCATGTAAAGCGACATTAAGTATAAAAGTAGCATTAAGCCCAGGAAAGCCACTCTTATAAGATTCAATTTTATTTATATAGGCTGCATTGATATTTGCAGACTTTTTAACATGCATAGCCTCTCTCGAAGCAAGATTACTTAACTTCAAACTTAAGTTATCTTGCTTAAGCCAAGCATCAAGAGCTTGATTTGCAATTAATGTAAAGCTCATTCCGGGATTTTGATCTACAAAGTCATCTATTAATTGAGCTGTATCGCCAGTGACCTCAAATGATTTTTTTACGACTTCCATGGGCTATCCTCCAAACTCGGATTATACTATCGGATCGGAGAATATTCAAGATTCTTTAGTATTATTTAATAATACATATAATATTAGCTGGTTAAAAATAAAAATCACCGAATTTTTATTCCATCACATTCCGAACCCACAATAACCTTTCCCATATCCACAAGGACACTGATGGCTTTTTCCACCTCCACTGACGATTCCCTCGATAATGTACTTATTCCAATTTGGTCAGAGTTAGTTTTAGCATGTGCGCATCGATCCCTAAGACAATGGATATGCTTTTGAATGGATTTTTGAAAATCCAATTGCATCCATTTTTCTGCAAAAGAATTGAGAAATTCTTTAAATTGCTCTTTTTTCCATTTCCCTTTTTTCTTGAATTTGTGCTCCAAAATCTTATACAAAGACAAATATCTAAATGGAAGAGGTATTGCATTGTCATTTCCATTAGCCAGAAGTTGCAATAAACTGCGTTTATTATATGTAGCTAGAAAAACTTGTTGCTGATTAGAATAGTCTGGAGCTCCTTCAAATCTAAGTGAACAATTTAGGCTAGGACCTGAGTTATCATCCACGAAATTCCAAATAGGACGGTGGAAATATCGGATTGATGGATCAAAAGTTAGTTGCATGACAGAGAGATAATGTTCTTTTAAGGATTCTATTTTTTCAAGAATATCAGTCGGTATTTTCTCATTTTTAAGACCTTTTATCTCAAATCTGATTGCTTTTGGGCTCGCATCATCAAAAGTTATGACAGCTAGCTCAAGGGGAGTATTTTTAATGTCAATCCTTAGTGCTAAGTTTGAATTGTTATCCTCTACTGAATCTGGCACCGGATTAAAAAAATAATAATAGAAACACTTCAACCGATTGCTCCGAATATTCCATTGGTTTTGATTTAAAATAAACATTTTTTAAATCTATTTTTCTATGACTCACTAGAATAAGTATTGAAATCCATTTATCAGCCTGCAAATTAAAGTTATGCCGCCAATCAATAAAAAAATCCTTCAAAATGATTACCCGTCGAACTAACAAAACTGACATGGCCATAAATTGGTGACGGTGTCAGTGCTGTCAGTTCGTTGAATAGGCTTTTTATCTTAATATTTTTCAATAACTCAATATATCCTGCCAAAACATCTGATAAAAACTAACATCATTTTTCAGTTAAGAGTTAAAAAAATGGTCCGAAAACACCTAACTATCAAGGTGACAAAAGTGACAGTGGTACCTTTGTCACTTTTGTCACCTCGTCACATAAGCTTAAAAACATCATTTATTATTTCTAAGTCCCCTCTTGCAGACTTGTTTAACTGTTTCAGTTTACTTCTAATTATCCTATTTTTTTCAACTACTTCAGATTCCGGTGTTTCTGTACCCTTACCAGCAGCTTTTTCAAAAACGGCTGAAGGGCTTATATCAAGACCGGTGCATATATCAAAAAACATTGAAAGGCGAGGGTCACGAACAATTCCTTTTTCAAATCTAGCTATAACAGATTGTTGTTTGTTTACCCTTGCCGCAAGCTGGTCTTGAGTCATGCCCAGCTTAACTCTTTGCAGCTTTAGTTCTTCTATCGCTCTATTCAAAAATTCATCAAACTTCATGTCATCATCCATACTTGCCAACAAAAGTCATAATTTCTTTATAGCAGATTCGTAATTACTTGACATCAAAATAGCACTGGAGCTATGGTCAAATTATAGCAAATATGTAATGGATAAATTATGACAAACCTTGTTAGCAGGCCAGAATTAATAGCTTTTAGTTATATTGAACGCGGATGGTCAGTCATCCCAATTTACGAATGTAAAGGAGGAAAATGCTCATGTGGGAACTCAAGTTGCAATAGTCCAGGTAAACATCCTAGAACGAAAAATGGATTAAAGGACGCAAGTACCGAACCATTAGAAATTTTTCAATGGTGGAAAAAATGGCCAAATGCAAATATTGGAATTTTGACTGGTAAAAAGTCAAACCTCGTAGTTGTAGATATTGATCCCAGGCATGGCGGCGACAAGTCTTGGAATGAATTTAGTACAAGATTTAAATTAAAAAATACTTTATCAGTCGAAACCGGTGATAATGGACTTCATCTTTACTATCAATATCCGAATCAAAACATCAAAAATAAGGTTAATCTTCTTCCAGGTGTGGATATACGAAGTGAGGGAGGCTATGTGGTTGCCCCTCCATCGGTTCATGCTTCCAATGCCACTTATAAATGGATGAATAAAGAACCCATTCTAAATTTACCCAAAGAATTAGAAAATTTAATCCTAGGTAAAAATCAAGAAAATAAAAATTGTCAAAGATCCCAAATAAGAGAAGGAGAAAGAAATAGCACCCTTTTTCTTTGGCTAGTTTTTTAAAACGCCAAGGTATTGAATCAGACAGTATCAACATAACTCTTAGTACAGTGAACCGAACAATTTGTGAAAAACCCCTTCCTGAGCAAGAAATTCAATCTATTTCTAAATCCATTAACAAATATGAACCACTGCGTCTGGTCAAACCGAGACCTGAATGGAAGCTTCCTGAACCACTTCCAGAAGTGGCAAAAAAGGTTCCTCACATGTCAATTGAACTGATTCCCGGAACTCTTAGACCATGGATAGAAGATATTTGTGATCGAATGCAAATCCCAATTGAGTTCATCGCAGCCCCAGCTGTAGTAAGCTTATCTACAATCATCGGCCGTAAAATTGGAATCCATCCTAAGAAAAAAGATGACTGGTTGGTTGTGCCAAATTTATGGGGAGGGGTCATTGCTAGACCTGGTTTTTTCAAATCCCCAGCAATTGCTGAAGCCTTAAAACCTTTAGAGGAGCTTGTTAAAAAAGAGCGAATAAAATATGAATCAGCTCTAATTGTCGCTAAATCTAAAGAGGACGTAATAAAGGCAAAATTAGAAGGATTAAAAGACAATGTAAAAAAGGCAGTCAAAAAAGGAAATAACCATGAAATTGAAAGCATCCAATATCAAATAACGGAAGCAATGAAAGAATTAGAATCGATAAATGTACATGAAAAACGTTACAAAACAAATGATGCAACTGTGGAGAAAATTGGAGCTCTGCTTCTTGAAAATCCCGATGGAATAATGATTATTCGGGATGAGTTATCAGGCTGGCTGAAAACACTTGACAAATCAGGAAGGGAAGGAGACCGAGAATTTTTCTTGGAATCTTGGAATGGATATGGATCTTTCAGAGTCGATAGAATTGGGCGAGGAACTCTACATATACCTTCGCTCTGTTTATCAATTTTTGGAGGTTTGCAACCCGGAAAATTAGATGCCTACATAGGTCAAACTCTAAATTCAGGGGTTGGTGATGATGGAATGATACAACGATTTCAAGTCTTAATGTATCCAGAACTACCAAAATCTTGGAAAAATATTGATCGTCATCCCAATAGCAAAGCCAGAGACAATGTCTATAATCTTTACAAGAAAATAGCTAATATTACTTCTGGTGGTAATTCAAATCAAACAGCACTTCATTTTTCTAATGATGCACAAATTCTATTTAATGATTGGCGTGAAAAATTTGAAAGAAGACTCAGAAGCCAAGATTGCGAGACTCCAGCATTTGAATCTCACCTATCCAAATACCGGTCTTTACTACCTTCTCTTTCCCTCATTTTCCAACTTTGCGATGAATCAAAGGCCCACAAAGAGGTCGGTTTAGATGCCCTAGAATTATCATTAAAATGGTTAATTTTGCTCGAAGAGCATGCTAGGAAAGTATACTCAAGCATAATCCAGTCAGATATCACAGCTGCTAGAGCCTTAGGAAAAAAAATCATTGATGGCCAAATTAAAGATGGCAGCAGTGTCAGATCAATTTACCGCAAACATTGGTCTTCATTAGATACTCCAAAACAAGTCGATAAAGCCCTAACTGTTCTCGAAGACCTAGGATGGCTATCTGTTCAGCAGGTAAAGATAAATTACAGGGCAAAAGATGAGGTTAGACTAAACCCAAATTTAGAGACCAAAGATAATGCCTAGGAGATCGCCTGATCCTCACGTTGTTCGGCGCGATGACAGACATGATCGAGAGTTACACCCTAAAGAAAAGGAACAAAAACTATGAACAAAAACAGATTAACACTAGTGAAGCAGGCAAAACCAACTCCAAGTAAACTCATCAATTCAGAGGAACTTGCAAAAGCACTTAGCGTATCAATCTATTCAATTCGCAAGTGGCGACATGAAGGCAAGATACCCTGCTATAAGCTAGGAAAAGCAGTTAGATATGATGTCGCTGAAGTCATAGAAGAGGAGCAAAATAATGCGCAAAAGAAGAGATCGAGAAGAGCCCATGATCCATAAAAGCCAATATGGTGGCTACAGGGTACGGTTTTTCGACCAAGTAAAGGGGAAACTTCGTGAAAAAACCTGCAGGACCAAAGGAGATGCAGAGTATTTAAAGAGAGCTATTATGCGGGGGGATGATTTATCCCTATGGTTTCCGGATAAAGTAACAGCTAATACTCCAAGGGACTTTGCAGCTCTAGCGGATAAATGGATGGAGCATGATAAACATGTAAGGCGTTTATCTCATGCATGTCTAAAAAACTATGAAAGCCATCTTAGGAATCATATTTTACCTATCCTTGGTCCCGTTCAGCTTAGAGATCTGACCATTGATCATATTGAAGAATTGGCGCGAGCCTTAAGGAGAAAAACAGCTAAAACTCGTTCTTATACAGCAATTCGCAAGAATCGTTGGGAAGATAGCGGAGATGAAATCAGCCTTGGCTATCAGAAGGAGATCCTTACAACGACCTGTATGGTGACATCATGGGCAAGCAAACGCAGGCCATCTCTGATCAGAGAAAATCCGTTTGAAGGTTTTAAGCTGCCAGCTAGTCCTGAGCATGCCTATGACTACTGGGGTTTGGAAGATGAAGATAAGTTCTTTGAATGGATTGAAGCCGGTGCATTTTATGAAAAAGTCACAACTCGCTATCGCAATGCTGGCAAATCACAATATAGCATGCGACTTCAGTTGAGAAACCATGAAGAACTAGGGGACATCGTTATGATCGCTCTTAGAACTGGAATGAGATTGGGTGAGATCGGTGGATTAAGGAATGCTGATGTTGACCTTTCAGCCGGCTTTATTTTGGTACGAGGTAGTTATTGTCGAAAAGAAAGGAAGAGAAAGAACACCACCAAGAACAAAAAAGCTCGAAGAATTGAGCTGAACGATGATGTAAGAGAAATTCTTGTTAAAAGGAAGCATATTCCCCAAATGGAGCATCTATTTAATATCGAGATTAACTGCATTAAGTTCTTTTCTCGGACCTGTAGATGGGCAGGTGTTAAGGAGATCCACTTCCATAGTCTAAGGCATACTTGTTTAACGAACTTGGCCAATGGCTATGGGATGGTTAAACCTTTGCCTCTTCCTAAAGTGCAGCAGATTGCTGGGCACTCGGATATCAAGACGACTATGCGCTATGTGCATAACGATATAATCCAGGATACGGCTTCGCTTCAGTGGTCACGTGATGAACGATTAAGGATGAAGGAAAGTGAATCAAGTCATTCCGAGCAACGTCATTCCGAGCTTGTCGAGGAATCTCCTGGTAAGGGCACCGGTTTGCGAGGGGGATCTCTCCATTCCGACTTCGTCTCCAGTCGAGATGACACTCTAACCAAAGGTGGCCTGAGGCTTGTTACTAGTTCCGGCAAGAACACATAGCTAACACCCCCAGACCATAATATAAAAAGCAAAAAGCCCAGAGGGAAATCCCTCTGGGCTTTTTTCATCATCTGTGGTGACCCCAAAAACCTTATTGGGAGGTTTTATTGGGATCTGAGCGATGAGAGGCTCATAAGGGTAAGGAATCAGTAGGAAAATCCTACATCATGCCGCCCATGCCGCCGGACATTCGACGCTTCCTATAGGTATGCATACTGAGTGGTATCTCTTGGTATACACTAGTAAAATCGTACTTTAACTTTGTAGTAGAGAACGATAGTTTTGGTACTGAATCATACTCAGATGTACGAAATCTGTGGTCAAATTGTGGTTGGCAACATGCCGCTCGATGTAAAAAGGCCTGGAAAAAAATCGTTAAACCCTATTCGCAATTTCAAAGAGCAGAGGAGTTTCAGCTTTTTTCGAGCTTGTTTCCACTTGCAAGAACTATCTCAAGATTTCAGGAGATAGCCAAGAGAGAAATGAGGGTTTTTAGGGCTCTTACTTCTCTATACCAACAGGTACTCAACCAGACCAAAAGAGAGCAGGAAAGTAATTTTATCGCCATGAGAACAAACCCCCTCAATCCCGCTCAACGCTCTGGATAATCTGAATCAAAAACTGTGACTCTCCTGAGACCTTCTAACAATCATTGTCGCACACCTGTTTGCTTCTTTGGATGCAGAGTTTAGACGGCTTAGGTTAATCATTTGTGCTTCATTGTAGGCATAGATGATTTTTTTCATCGAAGGTGAGCCATTATTTAGTTTTCTGTCTCTTTCAAAAATAACACCTCTATATTCAACACCACAAATTGCGGCATTATAAAAAAATGATTGAAATCTCTTATAGGGATCGAACTCTTGATAAAGTTTTGAGAGGCATTTAAAAGCAGGCTCTAAACCACGAAGTATATCTTGATCAGTTATATTGATATAATCATTGCAAATCGATTCTACTGCACTGTCAACTAAAATCATTCCAGTCTGGCTCAGATAAAACCTTACATGATGATTGCTTTTCGCTTCACAATTCCTGGTTTGCTTTATCACAAGGTGTTCAGCACCTGTATCTATTTCTTTTTTGCACAAATGACTAAATAAACCCACGTCTGAATTACTGCCTATTTCAAGTAATTTATTTTTAAAATCTTCGCTGTCGATTTCTAATGGATCAAAGACTTGATCTTTACGTTCAGGAATAATTGCCAATCGTACAGTCTCATCATTTCCTATTTGAAAGTCTTTGTCCAAATGGGCATTTACTGTATCGCCAACATTTGCAAGAATATTCATATCTGAAACCATCCTGAGAAGAGCAATTTTTAATAAACTTTTTAGATCATCAACACCTTTAAATTTAGTTACAAAATATCCATCAATATAGTCTATGACATTATCTACTAAAGCTAGGGCATCTCTATCTCTTTTTGTATCCTGTATAAAAACTAATATTGGCTTTCCTCTTTTCCTTGCCTCATCTAACTCTTCCTCAACAACCAACTTTCCGCTAGGAGCGATCCATCCTCCCCTTTCACCTATGAGCAAGACAAAAATATCACATGCCGTTACAGCATCTAAGCATACATTACGTGATGAATTTGATGATGATGGGAAATCTTCATTGACTAAAATAGGCTCACAAGAAAGGGCTGTAATAACTTGGCTTGCAGCTAACCTATAGGATTCGAAGTTATTGATTACTGAGCTAATAAAAATCTTAAATTTGTATACCATATTTCAAAAGGTCCCTAGGCTTTTACAAAGTTCCAAATAATATCGAAAATACGATGCTTTGTAAATCCAGTCATAAACATGGTTTATAAATTTAAGCTAACTAGGTTTAAATAGTGTATCCCACATAAAAAAGAATAATTACTCACTTTCTCCCATCTGCCTTTCAAAGGCCTGTCGAACTAGGCTCATAATATAGGGTAGTTCATCCAAAGTGTTAAATCCTATTTCAACGTCCCCATTACCCCATCGGCCGAGATTTGTGACGTCTCTGCAATGACCTTTGGGATCGTCAATTTCTGAAAAAGGCATATTAAGCGAAAGACGCAAGCGCTTTGCTTGTGGTTCCACATCCACGAAATTGGTTTCAGCTCGATAGGCTACATACAGTTTCATAAATTCTTCAGAGACACATGGGTCTAAGGCCAGAACCTCTTTCCTTAGTGCTTCAAAGATTTTTTTAATTTCAGGTGACTTCAAGTGTGGGTGGTCATCAATCGTATAGCTGCTATACCTCGATGTCTTAGAAGGCCTATATTTCTCTAATATGGAGGCATCAAGTGAAGGAGCAGACCATACTCCCAACGCCTTTTCAGCTAACCTTCCTGCTCGTTCATGAATACTATCTTCATTCCACGTTTCTAGTTGGCCAAGGCCTGCATTTAGCCTAAGAGGACTTTCCTTAAATCCGCCATGCATATCACGCTTTTGAATAAAAGATCTGTCACTGTACTCTGAGTTGTAACCTGTAAGAGTTAAGTTCCCCAAGGTATGTACCCACTGCTGTTGTATTCCCTCCCAGTCAGTACCTAAAACCTGTTTCCAAGCCTGAGGTAAATTAGGGTTCTGGGGTAATATGTGTTCAATTGTATATTCTTCTACTTGAATACGCTCTTTTCGGTCATGATTTTCAAGCTTCCGAAGCCAGTATTTACTGCGAGGGAAGCGATATAAATCACGAGTTTGCAAGTCACGTCGAAACTCTTCATTACTAGGAAAACGTCTGTATGAAGGCAGTCCTAAAAAGTGGGCTTGAATGCTTTCCAAATAGCTATTTTTATCTAGCGACTTTGCAAAGGTTTCAAATGTTTTGTTCAAAGAATTTGTGGGAATTGAACAGATCGCCCGACGAAATACATAGATTTCAATTAAACGCACCGCGTCGACAAAATCATCCTTTGATAGCAATTGATTTGAATAGTCGTCATAAAGTTCTAGTAGCAAGGGATAAGCTACATCTACCTTTAATTCCCGAAGATCTTGAAATGCTTCGTTAAGTATGGAATCCGGCTCGGAGCCGAGCGCCATAGCACAAAAATATCGAGTGAATGTGCGAACTTCCTTTACGAAAGCCTCAATCCCCTTTTCCTGCACTGATGTAGTTCTTGAATATTCCTTAAATGCTTCATAAACATCCTGTTTACGTGGAATACTACCCGTTCGAAAAGTGAGATAATGTCTCATGAAACTATCAAACCTTGCACCATAAGCTTCTTGCCCGAAATTCAGTTCCATTGGACGCCAGTATTCTTGATAAAGACGAGTCTGCAGAGTTGGTTCAAGTCCCATAAGTGTAAAATTACGAATTAGGTCCGCCTGGCTTAGTTCTTTACCCGTCGAATTCATACTTTCAAAGATAAGTTGTGGGTTGTCTTGGTCCCTACTTAGAGCTATATCCACAACAATCAGCTTTGCAAGCCCTCTACAAACAGAGGTTAGTTCACCCTTCTTTTTACCAAGCAATTCTGTAAAAAAATTAAAATTTTGCTCAATTCTAAGCGATGATTCCGTAGGCGATTCACTACTGTTAACGATTGCATTTAAAGTAGCTCTATCTGTTTCAGACAGAAGTAATTTAAAAAAGCGATCACCTTTTTCCAATGGGTTACTAAGATAGTAATGGCGAAGTTTGGTTGATGAAAATCCATCGACCGGCTCATCCTCACCCAATAGCCTAGCCAATGCTTCAATTAAGAGTGAGATGGTTGTTAAACGTTGTTGTCCGTCGATCACCAAAAGAGGCGCCTGATGCGATACTTGCGAAAGTCCCTGCTCTATATAAACAATAGATCCAATAAAATGAACTGAAATCTCATCATTTGAACCAGCTCTAAGAATGTCATCCCACAATTGTCGACATTGTTTTTCAGTCCATGAGTAGGTGCGCTGATATATGGGAATGATAAATTGAGGAGATTTTTGAAGGAAACTCAATGATTTTGCTTCGGTCGCTTTCATAGTTTCAACTTTCTAGAAATAACTAACTTGTGTAACAAAATCGATCTTATATTTAATCTGAGTGGGGGAGTTCAATCCCTCCCATTACCCTTCATCAATAAATCAAAAACGATACGTGCAAAATTGGAAGCTTTGGTTGGGTCCGATAGTATCTGCATCATTTGATTCTTATGTGCCTCTTCACTATCCAAAACAGCGTCATCAATAGCCTTTGGAAAGTCTCCTGCATTGCTTGTTCAGGGGTATTGTTAGCAATTTGTTTCATTACCAATTCGTTTTCACTAACTTTATCCCTAATAGTGTAGGCGTAGTTCACCAAATCTTTCTCAGTAAGTTGATCGGTGATAAAAAGTTCGTTCAACCTACTAATGATCTGTGATAGGAATTCTTCTTGTTTATCTCTTGCCTTAGCTGTCCCAACCCCATCACCAGGATCTAGCTTGTGATCTTCAGAATTGCTTTTTAGCAACAAGTCCTGTTGTCGTATTTTTGAAAGACGGTAGTGACTTAACACCACGTTGTTCAAATCAATATCATCTTCATCAAGCAATGTTTCGCGTAGCATCGGGCGTAGGTTGCGAGCGTACAAGCTCAGTTTTTCTAAATCCTTATCGTCATAATCAACAATTTGAGACATAAACTCATAGAATCGAACAAATGAGCCTAAATCTTTCTTGAAAATATCCAAAGAGTCTTTTTCCTCTTTGCATTCTTTGAAGCTCTTCTCCGCATTAGCAATCAAAACTGCATCATCCGTTTTTTTTGTCCTTTCGAACATTTCCTTGGCCTGTTTATATGCTTCGATAGATGACTTATAGCGTATCTTCCAGCGTTCTACTGCCGGTTTGCAAATATTTCCAATTGCAGCATTGCTTTTACTCTTTTGCAAGAAAGCTACACAGAATTGTTCTACCTCTTGCCACTGGAAAATACCCACTGTGCGGAGCTTTTCAAAAAGATCAAATATCACGTCAGGGTCAGTTACATTAGCTAACTCTGCGGTTTGGTAATAGGGTTGAAATGATTCCAGAATATCTTCAGGTTCGTTGAAGAAATCTAGTATGAATGTCCCTGACTCACCCTTGCCTGGGAAAATCCTATTTAACCGGGAGAGAGTCTGTACACACTCTACACCACCTAATTTTTTATCTACATACATAGCGCATAGTTTCGGTTGGTCAAAACCAGTCTGGAACTTATTGGCAACAATCATCACCTGATAATCATCAGAATCAAAGGCTTTACGCATATCGCGACCCTTAAGATTCGGATTCATGTTCCTCTCAGAGAATTTTTCTCCAAGTAAACCGTCTGTGTTAGGGTCTTTTTCACTAAATTCAACTTCACCTGAAAAGGCCACCAACGCATATATTTTTTGATAACCTTTCTCAGCTATATATTTATCAAATTGAAGTTTATAACGCACTGCTTCCTTGCGTGAACTAGTCACTACCATTGCTTTAGCCTGACCACCTATCATTCCCATCACATTGTCTTTAAAATGCTCAATGATGACTTGAACTTTTTGGGCAATGTTATAGTCATGTAACCGAACCCATTGATTGAGTTTGACCTTGGCTTTTTTGCTTTCGACCTCTTGGTCAGATTCTTGAATTGCCAGAGCTAAGTTGTACGCAACTTTATAATTAGTGTAATTTTTAAGCACATCCAGAATAAAGCCTTCTTCAATAGCCTGTCGCATGCTGTAAACATGATAAGCTTCGGGCTTATTGGTTCTTGAAGGTGCGTCATCTGGGTTTGGAAGCCTTCCAAATAGTTCTAGAGTCTTGGTTTTAGGAGTAGCAGTAAAGGCAAAATAGCTTAGGTTGTTTGAAGCGCGTCGCGATGCAACTGCTGCATCTAGAATATCCTCAGTAGATAGTTCTTCATCGTTATCCTGACCATCAATCATCAACACTTCTTTTAATTGCCGTGCTGTTGTCCCTGATTGAGAAGAGTGGGCTTCATCTGCAATGACCGCATAGTTTCGTTCTTTTAAATTAACACTATTTTCAATAGCCTTTAATACATAAGGAAAGGTCTGAATAGTAACGATAATTATGGGTTGTGATATCTCCAAGGAAGCGGCTAGTTTTTCTGATTTCGAACCTTCCCCTTCATTTCTATTAATTCGTCCAACCACACCATCTACATGTTCAAACTGATAAATTGTGTCCTGCAATTGATCATCTAACACTGTTCGATCAGTAACGATGATCACAGAATCGAATTGTTTATTGCCTTCTTTATCATAGAGAGATGACAACTGATGAGCGACCCAGGCAATGGAATTTGACTTACCCGAACCTGCACTGTGTTGGATCAAGTATTTATTCCCTGGACCTTCGGTCTTCGCAGCTGTCACTAATTTATTTACAACATCCCATTGATGGTAACGAGGAAAAATCATAGTTTCTTTTTTATACTTTCGACCTTCCCAATCTTCTTTTTCTTCGATCTGTAAATGAACAAAACGAGCTAGAATTTTCAGTAAATTCTCAGGTAATAAAACCTCATCCCACAGGTAGTCGGTTGCGTATTTATTAACGTTTTCTGGTACGTCATTACCCTCTCCACCATCTTTGGTGCCTTTATTAAAGGGTAGAAAGAAAGTGTCCTCTCCCTCTAACCGAGTAGCCATATACACTTCATACTGACTTACAGCAAAGTGTACTAAAGCTCCTCTTTTAAAGGTTAATAGAGGTTCAGGCTTTTTAGTTGCAGGATCTTTGGAAAAACGCGTGGTCTTGTATTGTTTAATGGCATTCTGTACAGCTTGTTTGAATTCTGACTTTAATTCCATTGTAACTACAGGTATCCCGTTCACAAACAGCACCAAATCAATACGCCAGGCTTTAGCTTTGGCCCCTGTTTGCTTCAGATGCTCTGCAGTTGCCCAAGGGCTATAGACAAGTTCAGGCACAATCCTTAGTCGATTTTTCTTGTAACGAGATAAGGTGTCGGGGTTTAAATCATGCTCAGGCTTGAATTGACATAAGCTGAAGCGGGTGCCTCGATCACGTAGTTCATGACGCAGCACACCCAAAGTACCAAAGGTACGCATGTCTTTGTTAGCAGCATTAGGGTCAGCTTTATTCAGTTGAGTTGCTACACGCTCTAGGAACTTTTTCTCAGGATCATTAGGATACAATTTACAGAATTTTTGCCATTGTTTTTCTTGAGTGTCCTTGATGAAGCCGAGTAGATCTTCTTCATAGAGGGCTAGCTCCCGATTATAGTTTTCAGCTTTACCCCGCAACCAACCATTTGCTACAAAATGCTCAATCATCTCATCTTGAAAGGCAGATTCACTGGCTTTATCGCCTCCTGAAGCATTCATGCATTTACCTCTTTAAGGGATTGATTTTGGGTTGGGGCTTGCCAGTTTCTTACATCAATTTTTCCGGTTACTGCTGCGGAGATAAGGGCTGTGCGGCGTTCTACTATTAATTGAATTGAATTTTCTGCGGATTGTTGCAAAGCATCATATTTCAAAAGGATTCTGTCTAAATAATGAACGATTTTGGTTTGCTCATTTAACGTCGGCTCAAGAAGTGGAATATTGGCAATATCAGCCATATTAAAATGACTAACTGTACTTCCTTGCGACAATTGTTTTATAAAATCATCTGCTAAACCTGAATAGATCGAATACAAAGCAAACTGAGGAACAATTCGGGTTTTGTCTAATTTGAACAACACCATTCTTTGACCTAGACATAGTTTCGGTTTCTCTGGCACAAGACATGCTTCACCAGCTGGCGCTTCACGTGTAAACAAAATATCCCCAACGTCAGGCTTTCCCCGTTTTATCCAAGCCTGATAGGTTTGTAGGTTTGTATATTTACCACCTTCAACCTTTAATTTACCTTCACGTACATTGGTTGTCCTGCAAACAAGATATTCGCCTTCCTCAAAGTAATCAGCCGTTTTGTGTTCAGCATCAATAATTGATAACAGTACATATTTAATCCTAATTTTGTCCCAATGCTCAGGCACCTCACCCAACCACTCAACACCTGAATCCTTCATAGGGGCATCAGGATTTAAGCCTTTGGTAACTGCATGGCTAATCACTGCCTGTCGCTTTTCTTTTAGCAGTTTGATGAGGTTTTTTTGTTTTTCGATCAAGGTATCGATTTTTGCGGTTTCGTGGTCGAGGAAATTGGAAATCTTTTTTTGCTCGACAAACGAAGGTAACCAAACGAAACTTCCTCGTAATATTGCTTGTGTGATGCTAAAGACTTTTCAGGGCTGATTCAAATAAGATTTTTTCCAATTTTTCATTAAATAGGTCAGAAAAATTCTAAGCCGCAGTACCAAAAGTGACTAGATAAAAAAAATATAGGAAGAAAAAACTTAAAAAAAATGGCTCACTTTTATTAAA
>JBGCDR010000403.1:0-2944 GCA_045105515.1 Oligoflexales bacterium | reverse complement strand
TGCTCCTATGTTAGGCAGCAGTACATTACTGGGATGACAGGGTGGGTCAATTAAGTCATGACTCCCTGGGTCAGGTCATACGCGACTGGGTGGGTCAATTTTGTGCGACTGAGTGGGTCAGTTTAAAGGTGATCGAGCAATTGAGAAAGAAAGTGAAGAAACTCTGAAGAAGCAATTCCCGATCGTCGCGATAGGAAGCTCTGCTGGTGGAATAGAAGCTCTGACTGAATTTTTCGAGGTAATGCTACCTAATGGAAATATTGCCTTCGTTATTGTAGGACATCTAGATCAGGATCATCAAAGCTTTTTACCGCAAATAATACAAAAACATACCAAAGTGAAAGTGAAAGTTATTGTATGGCACAAAAATTTTAGATATAGAAGGATGCATTCCAGAAGAAAGTATCAAAATTCATATTCCAGATATTAAGAAGGATGGACACAAAGAATTTAATACCAATCACAAAAGTGAATATTGCAATGTATTTCAGGTCAATACAAGAACAAAAATATTGGGAGCTATTGTTTCAAAATCATGTGTTTGCGTATCAACTTATATTTGAGAGTTCAATAATGCAACGTTGCCCTATGATCAAATTATTTCTGCTGGTAACCGTTGGCTGGCCTCAAACTATTGAAACCTCTGCCTAATGCTTTTAATATTCACCGCTACAATCAAACTAAAAAGTAAAATCCGCAGGTTAATCTAGTTAGCTAAAATAGTTGCGGCGAGGGAAGCTAAGGAAATTGCTAGAACCACATTCAATACCTTTTGTTGACTGGGAGACGAGAATACCTGTGAAATTCGTTCACCAGCATAAGCCCATACTGCTATACCAATGCAACACATCACAAATTCAATTGAAATAAAAACCGCTAAGGATTCGTGAGAATTATTGAATCTTGAGACTCCCGATATAGCACTGACCCAAGATTTCGGATTGATCCATTGAATAAATATACCATCAAAAAACCTACCTCTAACCCCACCTTCTAGAACGACTTCCTCGCCAATAAAAATTATACAAACTGATAAAAAAATCATGTAAAAACTGCCGAGATATTTAAGAATCTCAACGATCTGCGGATAATCTTCGATCGCTCTAATTTGACCCATTCCTAAGGTAGTTGCTAGAATAGAAAAACCGATAGCTGCACCGAACATAAAGCCAATTGAATTTAAAAAACCATTTTTTTTACCATAGGCGGCACTAAGAATATTTATTGGTCCTGGTGGAATGCACATTGCTAGTGAAAAAATGAATATTTCAAAAAACGATGCCATAGCCTTCTTTCTAATCAACTAGGAATAGACCCAAATACCGCTTAACTAGCAAGAATATGTAAAGTAGCAGTCGCTAAAGAAACACCTAAAATTCCATCAAGGATTTTTTGTTGCTTTGGTGACGATAGCACTTTTGAAATCTGCTCACCTACATAGGCCCAAATGGCTATACACAAGCAACCTACAACAAGCTCAACCAAAACAAAAATTGCCAAGGAATCGAAAGAGTCGCTAAATCTTGAAACTCCTATAACTGCGCTAACCCAAGATTTCGGATTGACCCATTGGATGAAAAACCCATCCAAAAACCTGCCTTTAACCCCTCCTGCTAAAGCGGTTTTTTCGTCAAAAAAAAACAGGCAAACTGATATTAACAACATGTAAATACTACCGATGTACTTGACAAAATCCAATAATAATGGAAAATTTTCAATTCCTTTAATAAGACCTAGCCCAACAGTGATAGCTAAGATTGAAAATCCTACAGCGGCGCCTACGATAAAACCAATGGAATTCAAGAGTCCATTTTTCTTGCCGTAGGAAGCACTAAGTATGTTTGTAGGTCCAGGCAATATAGACATTACAAGGGAAAAAATAAACATTGGAAACAACGGTATCATGGATTTATGTTCTTTCTCAATAACCTTAGAATCAAGAATCAAACGAAAAATACAGGACAGTTTTTACCATTTTTCGTTGGGCAAGTAAAGATGTATAAAGGTAACTGTAAAACTGCGATCAAAGGTGTAGCTCTTACTAAGACCACATGTCATCGTGTTCGTCCCATTCCGGCAAAGCTCGAACATATTCCCTATACAAATTGGCAGAAACTTCTTTTAAGAGCTTAAAAATAGGGTGGCTGATCTCCTCTTCATGATCTACGACCTGGTACATGTAGCACTCAAGGGCCATCAATTTTTCGAGGTCCTTATACTCTTTTCTTGCTAGTGAGATATGATTATAGTCATATTTAGGCGGGTTTTTGGGTGCATCTAGTTTGTTGGAATATCTATACTCATAGGCTTCAATATTATGGATTAGAAGACGATGACCCAGCTCCTGAAGTGTTCCCATCTCCCTTAATTCCGGCCATATTTCCCCATATTCTGGGTTATTTTCCATCCAAGCGGGGAGACTATCTCGCAGGCTCATTTGTAGAGGATTTGTCCTGCATCCTTTTGATATAGCCATCACAATCGCATCGATAGTGCTATTTGATACCACAAAACAATCCATGCTACTCCTTTCCCTTCAGGACAGGCAATTACAGCGTCTTAGTTGAGTTCCATCTTTACACAACACATATTTATTCCATATGGACCTGCATAATAATCTAAAAACATCCTCCATTCTACATCTAGTTTGAGGAAAAATAAGGAAATCGGGAAAATATCAACCAACCGAAATTAGAGAATATTTTTTACTTTTAGAAAACAAGTTATGGAAGGAAAACCAAGATACCGTCCTTATCTAGGCAATTTTTTTGGTAGATTTCTTCCTCATTTTTTATGTTCATAACTAAATAGTGTCTGGTCGGAAACTAAATTCTTGCCTTTGCAACTCAGTTTTTTTTATCGCGGTTGAAATTAATTTTAAAAACTCTTCTTATTTTCCAGTGATAAGTGAAAAATACCATATTTTCGGCAATTAAATATCTTC
>JBGCDR010000402.1:0-16652 GCA_045105515.1 Oligoflexales bacterium | reverse complement strand
CTGCTCCTATGTTAGGCAGCAGTACATTACTGGGATGACAGGGTGGGTCAATTAAGTCATGACTCCCTGGGTCAGGTCATACGCGACTGGGTGGGTCAATTTTGTGCGACTGAGTGGGTCAGTTTAAAGGTGATCGAGCAGATGATGAAATGCCCTATGGAAATGGGAGTATTCCCGATTTTAATATTGAAGGTCAAGGAGTTTTAAGCTCAAATAAATACGGGGCTTCTAGTGATTTTTTGTACCTAGATGCTATAGGCACCTATGATGATATTGAAGGCTTATCATGGGATAAAGAAGGCTCATTTAGAGCGGATTATCTGCAAGACAAGATACCTGTGTGGAATGAATCGGATAGGTCAGTCTGCTTCGATTTGTTGTATAGACTTAAAGATGAAGGTCTATTTGGAAGTAAATTCCCCCATGCTGCCAATCAAGAATACCTCGTCGTCATCAATCAACGATCAAACAAAAGTTATTTGGTTGGAATTTGGCCTGCAGAGGAACAGGAAACAAGCAGTGTTTATTATCCAATGGCAAATAAACATGGCGGACACCGGCAAATTATTCAAACCATGATAGGGAAGTATAGCGATTTTCAAAGGAGCGATTTCCAAGGAAGATGGTTCGCTGGCTCCATTAGATTTGATGAAAATGGAAGAATAACTCATCGAAGTTACGATAGTTCTATTCATACTGAACACAGCGGTCCAAGTGTTTTAACTAGGAGCGCGAGAATAATGTTCGATAAGGTTCTAGACAGCATTTTTAAAAGCATCTAGTACTAGACCAAGACATATTATCTAAGACTATCTGTAAGCCGGGTTAGAATAATCAAATCTACATCCTGCATCCCACTTAGATCTCTGGTTTCCATGAGCAGGGATGCCCCCGGCCTCCTTAAGCAGGTATGCCATATGCATTAAATTCCAAGTCATGAATGTGGTATTCCTATTGGTGAAATCATTTTCAGGTCCACCAGAACCTTCATCGAGGTAGGATGGGCCCGGTCCGGCTTCACCCAGCCACGCTGCATCAGCTTGGGGAGGAATTACATAGCCTAGGTGTTGTAGTGAATAAAGGATATTCATTGCACAATGCTTTGCACCATCTTCATTTCCTGTTATTAAACAAGCACCGACTTTGCCATAGTCAGCATACTGACCCTCTGTATTTAAAAGATGAGAGTTTGCATAAAGACGTTCAATTAATTGCGTACAAACTGATGTTTTTTCTCCTAACCAAATAGCAGTACCAATTATCACAATGTCAGCAGCTTTAACTCTCTCATAAATCAAAGGCCAATCATCAATCTCCCAACCGTGCTCAGTCATATCTCCCCAAACACCGAAAGCTATGTTGTGGTCTACTAGACGGATTTCATCAATAGAAATACAATTTTTCTCCAAAATTGCTTTGCTTATTTGCCAAAGACCTTCCGTATGGGACTTTTCAGGAGATTTCTTTAGCGTTGTATTCAAAAATATCGCTTTTAATTTGGAAAAATCCCATTTACTTTTGGAACACATTTCTTCTTGCTTTGAATTTAATTTCATCTTAACACCTTCAATTCAGAGCTAAATATTTATTGTAAATTATTGTGAGTAGAAGAATAACAAGGAAGATAAATGAAGTAAATATTAAATAAAAAAGATCAAACTAATTCATACTCCGAATATCGTTAGCGTTGATAATAGTTCTTACCTTTTCTATTTGTGCACTGTTATTGCTGTTAAGCTGCTCAACTTCAATTCTCAAATCACTATCTTCTGGAATAGAAACCGTAAGCAAGAATCTACCATCTTTATTGACTTCAGAAATACCGGTCACAAGGTCTTTGCCATCTTGATTTTCTGCTGTAATATACACAGAATTTAGATTATAATTTTCAATTACTTTTCCATTTCTTTCGAATTGACAAGCTACATCTAAAGTGTACATCTCTAAGTCTTTAGTAACAGGTGTGCAAGTTAAATGAGCACCTGAAATAACTATCGGAATAGCTGCTGGTATATCCTCTTCTTCTTCTTCTTCTTCGTTTTTCTGATATTTCTCAATAGTTGCATCACTCTCTCCACTCGAACTTACATCCGTGCTATTTTGTTCGTATGAACAAGAATAGAAACAGAAAGTTAAAATTAGTAAGTAGTATGCAATGATATTTTCCATGGATTCCTGCCATAGTTAAGCCAGAATTCTTGTTTCGTGTATCGAGGTTTTAACTCTTGTTCTTTATCTTCAGTAAGAAAATAACGATATATCAGGTAGTTATACCAGGTAATTCTTGTGGTAATTAATAGTCAATAATTATCCAATCAGAGTGTTAGGGATGGTGGAAAATACAAAATTTCAGTTCTGAGATTTAAGTTAAAAATTTTTTCTTTATAGCGCCTTTTATATTAATTTGGATAAAGTTTTTTTTATTTTCACTATGCCAAGCAAATTCAATTTTTACGCGCACCACCTGTTCTTTCCTTAAGCAGAACCCCCAAAAAGCTCGGTATAACAAGAAACATCCAATTTTGAACATCATAAAAAATCATGACTTAATTTTCGTGTGCTGGACCTTTTCAACATTGGACTTGACTGAGATCAATTAGAAAGCTAAGAATCTCACCCTTGATAAATAACTGGAGATAAATATGTCATTAAGAAATTACCTCGTTATGTCCCTAGCACTTTGTGCTCTCAAGCTCTCTGCTTCGCCTAGCTTTGCTTCTGACTTTGATACTAATTCTATCGACTATGAGCCAGTTGAGCACAGACAGCAAAGATGGTACAAGAGGCCACTAGTTATCGCAGGAGCAGGCTTAGCAGCATTAGGAGTAGCTGGCGGAGCATATGGAATTTATGCCGCTACCAATGATAACAGTACTGAAACAACAAACCTTCCATCAAGCAATACTAAAAGCTCTTTATTAGCTCATGAACCAGACTCCTACTATGATTTGGATGAACGTTCCGATTATGATTCCAGCTACCCCACCTCGTCTCACCTCCGGACACAAAGTGAGGGCTCGAAGGGGAGCAAAAGTGGTAAAGGTGGGAAAGGTAGCAAAGGCAGCAAAAGTAAGGGGAAAGGGAAAGGAAAAGGAAAAGGGAATATTGAATGCTCAAGCAAAGGCAAGGGTGGTAAAAGCGGTAAAGGCGGTAAAGGCGGTAAAGGCAGTAAAGGCAGCAAAAGCAGTAAAAGCAGTTCAAGTAGCGATTCTTGGACAGATTGCTCAGGCTCTGCTAGCTACAGTCCAAGTGCAATGCCAACCTATATAGCAGATAGTCCTAGCGCTACTCCTTCAGACTTCACTGATATTCCTAGTGCAAAGCCAATAGACAGTACCCAAAACCCAAACCCTACACCAACAAAAAAACCAAGTAAAACTACAAGTGAAAATCCTAGTTTTCAACCCACTGCACTTACAGAAAGTCCTAGTCCTGCTCCGACAAAAAAAGACACCAACAACCCTAGTGCAAAGCCAAGCTATCTCACTGATAGACCTAGTCCAGCTCCAACAGAAAAAGACACCAACAACCCTAGTGCAAAGCCAAGCTATCTCACTGATAGACCTAGTCCTGCTCCGACAGAAAAAAAGACTGATAGCCCAAGTAACATGCCTTCATATATGACTAAGAGTCCTAGTTCCGCACCTACAGACTGTGATACCCCCATGCATCCCAGCCCGGCACCTATTGAACTAACCGATGAGCCTACTCTTTCTCCTACTGAACTAACCGATGCACCTATTCCTGCACCTACTAACGTACCTACTGAAATAACCGATGAACCTACTCCTGTACCCACTCCAGCGCCGACTAACGTACCTACTGAAATAACTGATGCACCTACTCCTATACCTACTGAAATAACCGGTGAGCCTACATCATCACCAACTGACTGTGATAAGACTACAGAAGCTCCTTCTGATAGTCCTAGTTTCAGTCAGAAGCCAAGCTCGTCACCAAGCGAAAGCCCATCATTCACCTGTGGGAATAGAGATATATATATTTTACTCGATACATCTAAAACCATTGGAGCCGAAGGTTGGGACATTCTTAAAGGTACTGCAACCAAAATCATCACAGACCTGTATCCAGATAACCCAGGAATTAGATTTGGCATCTTTCGCTACAATGATGAAGTTGATAAAATCTATACTCCTTTAGATGAACAAGATAGAGCAACAATATACGATGTCACTGACGAATTATCCTACCTCGCAGGTAATACACACACCACAGATGTTATTGTTGCAGCTATAGACACCTATGATTTTATTAATGAAGTCGAAAATCAAACAAACCAAGCACAGATCATTTTATTGTCAGATGGTAGAGTTGCGCCAAACTCCCAAATCCCTTGCCCATTGACAGATATGCTTGAAGACAGAGGCATCCCGGTTCATATTATCACTCACGGTGAGTATGATATTTCTGAAGTAGAATGCTTAACCAAGTACGGCAACACCACTATATTTGGTTGGGAAGATGTTCTCATTGATTCGTATGATTTGTTTGGAGAACTTTGCAAAAATTAAGAAGCTATTTGGATTATGCCCACTAAGCGGCATAATCCCTCCTCATCATTTGCTTTCCAAAACTATCATCCTAGATTAAAAACTATTTCATAGCGACAGGCTCAGCTAATTTGCGAGCCTTTTTTACATTAAATATTAGAGGAAATTATGAACACAACTCGCTGTGATCTAGGAAAATTCTTACAATGCTTAGCATTTTTTGCTTTTAGCTTGATCAATCACTCTACTTTAGGAACTGCATCTGAAAACGATAGGATCATTGTTATCGGTGCAGGAATTGCTGGAATTAGTGCAGCAAAACAGCTTCAAGATCAAGGAAGAAATGTGATTGTTCTTGAAGCTCGTGGACGCTTAGGTGGACGCATCCATACTAGCTCACTAGGTGATGATACCACTGATTTAGGAGCAACCTGGCTCAATGGTGATATTGACAATCCCGTTGCAGAAGCTGCAAAACGCTACCATATTAAGAAGGTACCATTGCCTGATATTACCACTGATTTTGCCTTTGACTCTGTATCAGAAAAAAATTTTTTAGGTGAAGAAATTGATCATTATTCTGAAAATTTTTTTGACGAGCTAAAAAAACTAAAAAAGGAATTAGATTCTGAAGCATCCATGACAGAAGCTGCTGATGCCTATATTTCAAACAAAAACCTTACAGGTGATCAAGCTCGTCATGCACGCTGGGCTATAGAGCAGTTTAATGTCGAAATTTTCTATGCTGGGCCAGCAAACCAAACTTCCTTAAAATGGTTTGATGAAGACGAAGGGTTTAAGGGTGATGACTATGGTTTTCCAAATGGATATGAGCAGATCGTTAGAGCTATGTCTGCAGGACTCAAGATCGACTACAACATGCCGGTAAATAAAATCCTATATGATGCTCAAGAGGTGATCGTTGAAGCTGGAGATTCGAATTACCGAGCTTCTCAGGTCATCGTCACAGTACCACTGGGTGTTCTAAAAAGCGGAAATATTGAATTTGAACCAACATTACCAAGCAAAAAACAGCAATCTATTGACAAGCCAGCAATGGGCACCCTAGAAAAAGTAGTTCTGCAATTTGACACTATTTTTTGGCCTTCAACAGGCGTTATATACATTGACGAGCCTATGGGTCGGCTACCACTTTACATGGATATTTCTGCTATAAGCCTAAAGCCAACCCTTGTGGTCTTTCATGGTGGTAATGAATCAGTCAAGCTAATTTCAAGGTATGATGATGAATCCATCAAAAATTCCGCTATTGATCGGCTCGCCCATGCCCTTGGCAAAGAAGTTCCTGAACCTGCAAATTACCTAGTAACCAGATGGAGTCAAGATCCATATGCATTAGGTTCATATGCATACGTTCCAGTTGGAGCTTCACCCTCAGACATGGAGGAGCTTGCAAGTCCATTGAATGACAGAGTATTCTTTGCAGGGGAGGCAACCAGCTCTGAATACTACGGTCAGACCCATGGAGCAATGATTTCGGGATTGCGCGCTGCAGATGAGGTCCTCGCAGCTATTAATAATAGGAGACCTTAGTGCCCATCTAATTATTGTTATCCAGCTAAGGGAAGTGATCTATGAAAAAACACAATTATATCTTAATTATTCTACTACTAAATTTTCTACATTTAGAAGTTTTAGCTAGTGAAAAAATATGTTCCTCGGTCCCTTCTGATTGGATCGATACCTCTGATGGGGATGAAGCTACAGCAGAAAATCATGCATACCGCTATGAGCCTGATTGGCTCACAAACAGTAAAATGGCAGAGGAATACACACAAAAAATGGCTATAGAAGCAGCAATTGAAAACATCGAACCGAATTTTAAGAGGGTCATGGAGCTTATAAATGATCGCTTCTCAAAATGGTTCGATAAAAAAAATATCATCAAGCTCAAAGATGCTAAAAGGTGCCTAATCTCCTACTCACAGATTTTTGATGATCTTAGCAACGTTGCCTATGTGATAGCGCTTAACGCACCTCGCAACGCTCCCAATCATGTTTTTTTTAAGCACATTACAGATGCTGTACGCTCCTACAGACCTAAAACGGCCTTATACATCGCAAACGAAACTGTCTGGGAAAAAATTTATAATTACCATGGAGATGACCCTGACCTACAAAAACAAAGCAGACTGCTATATTCAGTGCTTGTTTGGCATGCTTATTTCAAAATAGTTTGGGAGGCTACAGCAGAAAATGCCCCTTTTACCATTCTTAGTGATCCACAAGATATCAAAAGAACTGCAAGAATAGCTTATAGAATTTCAGAAAGATTGGTATTTATCTACTTATACGTGCACTTAGAAGAAATCTTAGATGAAACCTATTTATTCCAGCACAAAATCCTGAATCTGAGCAAGTCAGAAATTATAGATATGATAGGTGAACTACCTTCAAAAACAGGAGCAACAGCAAGTTTGTTGACTCCCTATTCTAAAGTGCTAAGAAATAAAGTGGAAAACCTCTCAACAATAAGGTTCTTTAAGCTTTGGTAAAAGTGAAATCGGAACTCAAATCCATCCACAGAAATTATGGCTCAATCGATATTAAGTAAACCAAATCCCAGCACAATTCCATTGGCAGATCCATTATCTGTTGTGTTGGTTTTGTATGCAGGATATTGAAAACGAGCAACATCTCTACGAGAGTTGTTGCCTTCTAAGGCATGAAGGGTTCCGTCCTCATCAATGTATTCAACAATAGCGCTATGGCGACGAGTTTCGCTTCCTGCTCTCCCTATTAAAATATAGTCACCAGGCTTAGGAGAGATTATATCCCAATCTGGATGACTACGATCAATGTATACAGCGTTCTTATGGAACCAATTAATGATCCGAGTGGTTGAACGCTGCATCCATCTACCTCTTTCTCCAGTCAATTCCCTAACTTTTCTTGAAAAATAACCACTGGTAAATGAATTACCTGACACGTGATATACCCATGATACAAACTCAGAACACCAATTAACCTTGGTATCACCACCTGCAAAGTAACATCCTGGCTCTTCACATTGATCGTCATCATTACCCAGCTCATTGATTGCATTAACAATTATTTCATCGCGTATGTCGCTTGATTCGACTAAAGCCAGAGAATCATAATCAGAGTTTAGAATTTCTGCAGTGTTGATAGATTCTTCATCCTCTACATCACTATCAACTGCACTTGTAAGGGTAGTAGTTCTCATGCTACCTGAATACTTGCTATTTTCATCATACTCAGCGTTGCCACATGACCCCAAAAAATACAAGAAAACATACAAAATGCCTGCTGTCCTTAAAGTGTAACCGTTCGATGCAATCATATCTGACCTCCTTAAATAAGTACCAAGTGAGTTACGACATGTTCACACCGCCCGGTTAATTCAATCCGATTTACCCTGTATATTAAATACTTAGAACTAAGTTAAAATTATGTGTGTATTGTGACTATCCATCACATGCGGTAATTTTTTAACTTCAATGAGTATTATTGCTTATGGAAAATTAATTAATGGTTTCGAAAGCAAGAATGGGCCTAAATATAATAGTCTAGGAGAGGATTCCTGGCGAGGGTCAACTGATTTTTTTCGTTTCGTAGCTATTTTATATATATGAATGCATAATATTGTAAAGTTCTAATATAAAGACTAAAAATCATACAGCTAAAAGGATTAAAGTAAGCTGGAACTCGCTCCAGCTTACTTTTAAGATGAAATTTGTAGAGTATTTATCTCATTTCGTAAAAAAATATTTATTCACCTTCACTATCTGAAATCTCAAGATCTTGATCCTCACTTCCATCTAAATCTAAGCTTTTATCAAGCCCAAAAAGTCCACCTGTTACAAGGTTGGGAATTCTTTCAGTTACAAGCAATCTGGTATTTTTTAGAGCTTGGGCTTGGATATCATAGAGAGTCATTTGGCCCCCAAGCTCGGTTTCACCAAGCTTTCTAGCATAGTCTTGCTTGGCTTCAGCTTTCCGTTCAATACTATATTTCTCGGCATCTGCAGCAAGACGCACTTTCTCGGCATTGGCTTCAGCAAGGATACGTATTTGCTCAGCTTTCATTTGAGCTTCTATTTTCATCGATTCGCCTTTCCCTTGAGCTCGATTAATTGCAGCTTGAGACTCCCCTTCACTTTCGATAATCTTAACAGCTTTTTCATATTCAGCTCTTTTAGTGTTAATTTCCTGTTGAGACTCTATATTTTCGAGTTGCGATTTAGTTTGAGCATAAAGAATAGCATTGTTCATGATGCTCTCAGCTAATTTTTGATCTGCAAAATCAATCGATAGAATCCTGATATTTTCGATTTGAATGCCATAAGTATCGCCAAATGTTTCTTGAAGTTCATCAACAAATTGATCGTGAGTATTTTTAAAGAATTTTGCGAAGTCAATTTTAAGATCTTCTTTTCCTTCCTCGGTGACTTCCTTTTGCTTAGCTCTTCTGCTCCCAGACTGACCAATATTAGCAAATTGTTCTCTCCGAACTATATTTACCAAGGTGGCAATAGCCTGGTCTTTCAAGGTTTTTGTAATATCATCGATTGATTCAAAGCCTTTTTCAAAGGCCGTTTCTGGATCATTTAAAATATAGAAAACATCAGCGTTAATTTTCAAGCCTACGTTGTCTCCGCTCGTATAGTGACCCTCATCCAATTTAACTATTTCTTGCTGGGTAGAAGCTATGCAGCGGAGGTAGTCGGGCTGGCGGATCAAATGTAAGCCTGTACTGAGAATTTCAAGGCCATCATCTTTATAGACTACCCCAACCCTTCCGGTTCCAATACGAAGGAGCGTGTAGTTGTCAAGATTGTTTACTGATTTTTTTAAGTCTACTAAACCCTTAAAGATGATATTTGGATCCTCCATGTAATGAAACCCAGGAGCTAACAAAATTGGATCTCCAGTCAAGGTATTCAGGGCATAGCCAAGCTCTCCATCCTTTATTCTTACACTAGTGATGGGCCCGTGAGTTATAATTGAATCATGGATTTTCTTCTTCTCTTCAATACTACTCCAAGGAGAAAGAATAAACTGAAATCCCCTTCCCTTTAAATTGTACTTGTCGTTGTAGCGGACCAGAGCTACTTCATCCTCCTGCACATAGGCATGCCGACAAAAATTCCACGGGGTAACTGTCAAATAGGCCCACCTTAAGGTTTTTTCCAAGGTATCAAAATGATGAACTCGATCGAGTAAATCACCTTCATCAGGAGTTTTGATGAACTTTTTAGATGAGGCAGGCATACTATCGATCAATCCAGAAACACTTCCCTCCGTTGCTCCCATTAAATTTCCTAAAGAAAAACACAATGAACTTGCGAGTAAAGCTTTGACTAAAGTTTTCATATCACCTCTAAAGATAGAAAAAAAACCGTATAGATAACACCTTGTCATCAAGAACCGAACTATTAACACCTATAAATAGGGATGGCAATCGAAACTATCCTTAAATATTAAGATACTGACGATCAGACAATAGGCAGCAAAGAAAACAAAATCTTACGGAGAAAGATGATTTTATTTAAAGGAATAAAGGGAGAGAATGGCGTTAAATAAAGCGTAAATTTTAATCTTGCTCATGCAATTCATCGAAATAAACAATTCCATCTCTTAAAGTTTGAGCAATTTTTTCTTTCGCTTTTTCATCACTTACCTCGAACCACACATCTTTGGCACTATTATACTTTAAAAACCTCACTCCCCGAGCCTTAATAAAACCTAGAAGTTGATTTTTAAGCATGGTTTTTTCTTTTTTTGATAAACCTAAATAATGTGTTCTATAAGTAACTACCCATTTTCTAAATTCCAAATTTCCCGGATGCTTACAATATTTTCCACCTCTTCCCATCAAAATATCGAAATCAAAATTTGAATAGAAATTAGTTGAGACAGCTGAACTTGATGAACAAAACTCATTGTAGTTTCCTTGTACTTGCTCATCACTGCTAGGTTTGTACTCAACATCAGATTGCAAACTTATAGATTTTACAGGCTCTCGAACTTTTTTGGAAAAACCAGTACCACCAAGAGTTTTACGAATTTTTATTTTTGCTTGGCTGTTTGACATTTGTTTCCACGCTGCCTTGGATGGAATGTATTTTAAGAATCTAGATCCTCTCACTTTAATCGTGGCAAGGATATTCCAGCTTAGAGCTTCCTTCATTCTTTTTGATGCATGCTTGTAATCATCGCGGTAAGAACCAACCAATTCCCAAAATTCGCTGTTACCGGGATGATCATAGCACTCACCATACCTACCAATCAAAATATCATTGTGATTGTAGTCAAAAATGAGACCAGCGATGCTGTTTTCTGAGTCTGGCAAGCTAAAATCGAAATCATCTCCAAGTTCTTCAAATACACTTCCAGACTTATACGGATGTTGTACTGCTATTTGTACGGATCGACTAGATAGCTGACGGATTTTAGATATTGGAATCGGCTCCGCTTCTTCATCTGGGCTCGAATACCCTATGGTATTGACAATTAATAAACAAAATAAAATTGAAAATTTCTTCATAGTTATTCCTTAATATAGTTTAAATTTTTAGTACTTCTTCGCTCCACTTACACTCTTAGTATCGACAATACCTTTATTGGAATACCAATCGTAAGGAGATTTCAATTCTGAGGCTTTTCCAGGGCCCGTAATCCTCGTAGGCGAAGCTTGCATCAAAGTCAAATTTTCAAACTCGCTGCACTCTACTTACTTGATATTATGGGTATTCTGTTTTGTATAATTATTGCGCTAATAGTGGGTATGAGGATAAATTTAAGAATAGGTTATTTTAATTTTTCAGGCTAAGAAAAAATGAAGCAGCCAAAAATCTTTTGGATAAGTCCACTTTTTAGCCAAGACCCTTGATATTCTTTATTGAGATGCTGATACGCGTGAGCTAAGACTTCATCAAGCATCATAGTTTGTGCATCATCAAAAATCTCTGGTAAGACAGACCAAATACGAGTGCATTGACAATTTTTTTTGTTTAAGTTTTTTTCAACTTCAGACTTTAAAAAACGCACTGAGTGTTTATTAAGGAATTGATATTCAAAGGACTCAGGCCACTGGTAATTATCTTGATTAATTCTGTGTAACAAAAAAGATTTAGATTTTAGGGCATTCAAATTCCGGTTTAATTTGGCATAATTTCTCTGGAGTTCTTCCCTCATCATTGTCTTCATTCTTATTAAGCTAGGACTATTTGATTCTATATCATAAAACATAGCCTGACTTTGAAAATGATGATTGAGCACATCGTGAGTTACTTTTGCAGTTGCATGATAAACTTCAGCCAGTATTTGATTAAAATCGCTTTTTGCGTTTCGATCAAGCATGGAAGGATTTATTGCGATGAAATATTTGCAAACATCTTCAAGAATTTTTAATTTTTTTTTCTGGTCTAATTCGCTTAAGAATTTTTTTCCTGAGTAAAGATGCTGAATAGGCAGATTTTTTCCATCAATACAGATATAATCCTCCCTCAGTTTCTTATGCAATTCAATACTTTCATTCACACTTTTAGAACATTGTGAAAGATTGGCTAGATCTGTAGGACTCAAATAGTCAAAACTTGATAATTTGAGATTTTGATCTAAATCGCTGTAGGCTAAAAGCACTTCACAAGTAAGAAAAATAGTAGTTAAACACAATAATTTATTTATAGTTCTTCTCATCAAACCTTTTGTTCCTTATTCAAATGCGAACAGAGAAATAGCTGCAGAACTAATTCAAATGCTTCTTGCGCTGATTTATTCAATCAGATATAGAATTGACCCAATCTTTTAAATGTTCAGTAAATAGAGGTTTAAACATTGAATCTTTTTGTTCTTCAAACTTAGCTATAAACGCTTTCAATTGAGATTTAGTTATCTCAATATTTTTGCTTGCCAATGATAAGTAAACCTCACTTAAAAATTCGTCAAGTCTTTCATTCAAAAGCCAGTATATGCTCCGATCTGCAACTCCACTTAATATTTTAACAAATTCTATTGCTCCAACACAAAGATTTTCGTCAAAAGATATATTCAGTGTATTCTCATAAAATAATATTTTGTTCGATAAATAATAACTAATGTCATATGCCGAATTTCGCGAATAAAATTGCTCTGCTTCTTGGAATGCAAAAGCTGTAGAATTAGCATCAATGTTACCGATCTGAGTATAAGCAAATTCCATTGCTTTGTAGTTTTCGGTCTTTGACTTTATCTCCCTCAAAGTGCTGTAAATATCAAACTTATCATGCTCTATGTTCAACTCATCAAAATAATCACCAAAAGTATTTTCAGCTGATTCTAAGGCAATTTCATGAGTGGTATGAAAGGTACTAACCAAAGCCAGTAATGCCTTAAATATTTCAGAAGTTTTTACGATGCTATTTCTAGCTAAAAAATCCAAAAATTTTTCGTTTAGCCTGTCAGCAAAAAGAAATTCAAACTCATGTTGCATCAAAACACTGTTTAAATCCATGTTTTTTGTAAATGACATCGCTATTTCGGAGTTGACCAGCTTATCATATGACTCCTTTCCCAGTGCTAATTTCGAATATCTTAAGTCTGATAAGTCTATCTTTGCTGATGCTAAGTTAGTAGGATTAATGAGCCAGAATCTATTTTCTTCAACCCTCACCCTAACATGGTCGGGTACTACAAGTAATCTTGCATGGCTATGAACTGTTGGAGATAACAATTGATGATAAGAATGTAGGGTGGTAAATGGTATCTCTTGGGATTGTGCGTTCTCTTTCTCAAATAAATTTTTGCTGCCCTTTGATACCAGGTGGATAAATACTTCTCCTGTAAAATAACGTTTAAATTCACTGCCAGGCATTTCAGTTTTAGGCAGATTTTCTTTTTGCCTCGCGAAATTTTCTATAACAACACTAGCCTTTTGCACCCTATTATGGAAATTTTCGTTGGCACAAACAAGCCCACAATGAAAGATCAAAGTTAAAAACAAAGCTACTTGACCTATTCTTCTAAGGTCTAAACAATCCACAATCAATCACCCCTAAAAAATTGAAATTAAAAAAAAATACTCTATCTAATACACCCTTTATATTTTAAGTGTCAAGCTTGCCAAGGGAGAGGGGTTTGCACTTCCGATCAAATACCCACCATCTTCAATAACTTGGGAAATACTAAAATCTATTAGAGTATACAGAAGAATGAAAAATTAAAAAACTACGGAAAAAATTCAGTTATCAAGAGAAAAAATTTTTAAAAGATTAAACATCATCTTAATTGGATTCGTAAATATCAGGCCTGGGAACAAGCTCATTGTCCAACAAAAAAGTCAGCACCTTCCATTTTACTCGAGAAGAGCTTAGAAATTGCTTTGGATCACTTTCTTCTTCAAGCGAAAGCCTGTTATTATCACTACTTATAAAACCGTATCTTGCATTAAAAAGATCCTGGGCGTTTTCGCACCCTCCGCAATAATCACTTTTAGATGAATATAAAATCATCACATCAATAGGGGATTTTTTATCTTTTTCCCTTGACAATTTCGATATATTGTCACCAAAATCCTGGTTTAAATTCGAAAATTCATAACCAAATTTTGCGTACGTTCTTAAATTATGTTTATCATAATAGCTCAGTTTACTTTCTTCATAGAACGGGACATAATCTTGATTTCTAAATTCATTCAATATAGCTTTGCAAGTAAACTTTCCCCACTGCTTGATGATATCTTCTGATTTTACACAGCCATTTTGAAGTAAAAGTGGAGTTCTAAAATAACTTGCTAGATTCGTTGCATAAGTGCTCCCTAAGGAGTAACCAAATGCAAGAATCTTGTCTGGACTAATTTTATGCTTGTTAATAAGAAAATTAATAACAGCTTCAGTATCAAAAAGCAGGCTACGATTAAAATTACCCTTCATGGTCGATGGTCGAATGCCCGGAGTTACAATCCCTAAGCCAACCTTGCGAAAAAAACGAAATACCTCAGTATTTTCCCAATTCTTTCCAGTAAGCTCATTGCTTGGGAAAAGAACAACGACACCATGTTTTTCACTGGCAGGAGGTATATAATCAGCCCTGATGGATATTCCATCGATAGTATCGATTGAACAAGAGCCCTGACAATCTCCCCAGTTTGAATTAAAAATTTTTCTAGCGATTACGGAAGAAAACGCCCTAGATAATAAGAAAGAACGAGTTTCTCCTAAAGATTCATTAATTGAGTCACAAAAATTATCAAAATCCACATCCGGTGCATTTTGTTTATCACTTGCTATTTTCTGATCGTCATTTGGACTTTCAACTAACGCAACTCTGTCATATCTTGCATTATCTTCAGTATCAGCCTCATAATCTAAAGTGTTATTTTCTTGTAAAGCCGCATGAGTTGGGAAATTTAAGTTAATATACTCAAGTAATTTTTTAGCTTTATTAAGATTGATGCTGCTTTTAAGGTGTCTTCCTTTTTCAAAGTAACGCCTGGCACTTTTGCCATATTTTTCGAATAAGTTCTCTAATTCATCTAAGCTTAGATCATCGTAGGAGAGTGTTCTTTTGGACTGATTCCCTGTTTCAGAAAACGAAGAATCAAAGGAAGCAGAACATGAACAACTAAAATCTGAGGAAAAATTTTGCGAAAATCCCGAAGAAAAGCCGATTCTTGAGAAAAAAAGCAAATTCAATAAAATTAATAATTTCAAACAATTACCTATCAAATTAACTGGATAACATTTAGCAGCAGAAGGGAAGACCTAATTGATTGCTTATAGATTGTCAATGCTAAATAGTTAGCTAAATATAGTATTCCCGATAGTATTACTAAGTTTATAAACAGGCCCTGGGTTCGCTAAGAAGCTTAGTTAACAATTAAAATGCTTTTTTATCAATCCATATTTATGGATATTGGGTATCAACAATGCTAAACTTTTCCTTAATAGAAAATAATGATAGCTGAGGGAGCTAGAATTTTGAGAATTCCTTTTGCCAATGTATTAAAGCTAAGGCCAGTTATCGAAATAGACCTACGCTGGCGGGATTTTGTTTCTGCACTATTTTGCATTATTAGACCAAAACATACTGAACAGCCTTGGCCACAACCAGGATCACAAACCTGTTTTTCAGTGCGATCAGGATTTAACCAATTACTTTCGACACTTGAACTTCCTCACGGATCAGAGGTCATACTAGGACCAATCACAATTCCAGACATGGTTTCTATTATTTCTGCTAATGGATTAACACCTAAATTTGTTGACCTTGACCCTAAAACTTATGGGCCATGTGCTAATATGATTGAAGCTTCCTTAAATGAAAACGTAAAGGCCATACTGGTCACCCAATTATTTGGACGTCATTTTTCATTAGAACCGATAGCACAAAAAATCAAAGATCAGGACATTTTTTTAATCGAAGACTGTGCTCAGGCCTTTGATGGCAACTACAAAGGTTCTTCCTTTGCAAATGCATGTATCTTTAGTTTTGGACCGATAAAAAAACATACAGCACTAGGTGGTGGAAAGGTATTTGTCCGAGAAGAAAGTATTGGTAAGCACCTTGAGGCTTCCTTGAAAAAGCTACCGAGAGTCTCAGAAATCTGGTTTCTAAAACAAATTTTTAAATATGCGTTTCTCAAAATTTTATCTTCACCCCCATTTTATGGTTTTCTAAATCAGCTTGCAAAGAATATGAAGATAGAACCAGATAAATTGCTCTATAAACTAAGTCGTAGTTTTGGTGGAGCCGAGCTTAATCAAAAACTGAAATTTCAACTCCCAGAAGGAGCAAACGCTTTCCTCAACAAGCGCTTGTCACTTCTCATTGAGCAACAAGACCTGTTTAATAAGAAGCCCTGGGTTAAAATAGTTCAAACGCCAAACCGGCAACTATTTGTCAGAGAATGTCATAAAAAAGGGATTTCTGCGTCAGTACAACTAGGGAGTATACGATGCTTATCACCAAAAGGAGCTTGCCCCAACGCTGAAGACATCTTGCAAAGCATCGCTTTTCAATAGTTTTTCACCTAAGTAATTACTGGCAAGACGAAGATTAAGCTCCCATTAACACCTACTTTCCATGTATAATCACTGAAACCGCAAAAGATATGATGTAAAAACAGAAAAAACCGCCATATAATATATATGTAATATCAACATGCTATGATTAAAC
>JBGCDR010000401.1:0-13732 GCA_045105515.1 Oligoflexales bacterium | reverse complement strand
TTTAATAAAAGTGAGCCATTTTTTTTAAGTTTTTTCTTCCTATATTTTTTTTATCTAGTCACTTTTGGTACTGCGGCTTAGAATTTTTCTGACCTATTTAATGAAAAATTGGAAAAAATCTTATTTGAATCAGCCCTGGGTTGGATGGGACTTGCACTATGCCGATTCTGGGCGCATTATCCATCCGATTCTTCTGCTAACAATTTTTACAACACAGCTTATAATATGGTGCAATACATACATGAAAACCATCTAAGAGACTCTTCATATGGAGGGTATCCAGCGTATGTAGGCCGAAACAGCTGGGCTAATAATCTTGCAGGTCAAGGGCCTTTCTGGGTTTCAGTTGAGCATCATAGTAACTTGAGCGCGCTTGCTAAATGTTTACAGACGAAGTCAGGCCTTTCATCTGGACAATCGCAGCTTCTTTCAGCATTTCGTACAAACGTTGATAATTTTATCAATGATAATTACAATTCAACTCCAGGAACTGGCTCGTTTGGTACTGGTATTTTTGGTGATTCAGCAAGTAACGTGTGGCTTAATACGGACTTCATACCTGCTGACACTCAGTCTTGGAGATATTTAGCAGATGCCGGAAGGACAGGAAGTACCAATTCAAAAGATTTACCTTCGATGAACTACTTAACATCAGGGAATATTCTGACAACTGATAATGGTTTTACTGGGGTTGGCACGATCACCGGTCCAAAATTCACTAACAACGGATCTGGTGTACAGGTTGAAAATTTAGGTTCAGCTACTCTTTCGCTCAAAAGATACAGAGCACTGAATAATAGTAACGCTTTCGATAGCCAAATTACCGCTATGGAAAACTCTATACTTACTTTATTCAACCATCACCAAGTTAATGGGGTACCAGCCCATAGCGAAGATGAGTCTCAAAATACGGCTGCCCAATGGTGTGTACCTTTAGGCAACTGCAATACTGGAATAGGCTGGGATTACTTTGAAGTTCCACACACAGCTTCAGTAATGTTCTCTATCATGGCGTTACTCGAATTAAACCCTTATGGAGAATATACATATCCCTAAGCTAACGCTAACTAAGTGTGATCTTAGTTAAGCAACAAATTAATTTTTCTTATCGGAGGGTTTTAGACCCTCCTTTTTTGCCTTGCCTCTACAATGACTTTTCCATTGCAGTCGAGATGACTTTTTCCATCGTAGTCGGGATTATTTTTCTAGTCCCATTTCGGGCGTGCAGGCCCCCCCCAGCTAGCTGTTCCACAGTAAAAATAGATATTGAGCTATTACATTATAACTTGTGCTAATACTTTCTAAATGGATAGTAAGCTTGTTTGTGCCATTTGCTGGTATTGACAAATCGGTCTTTCATACCTCTACGAAGTTTAAACTTGAAAGGGTCAGTTGAGATGACATGGTTCTGTTCTTCGCTTAAAGCTCCGAAGGGTTAGATTAGGCGTTTTTGTCAGGAAGTAAGCTTTGGCAATCATAAATAAAAAATAAAAATCAGTAATTATAGCTTAGGTTTGCTCTTTGGGAACCGAAATGTCAGAGTCACTTGAACCCACTTTAGGGAGAACAATTCATGAGCCAAAACGCAAAGAAAAATCCCGAGCAATTAGGGCAGGATACCACAGGGCAAAAAACTGAATTAAAACTTGTAGGAGCTAACTCAGAACACTCTTCAGGTGGACCATTTGCAAAATTCCTTACCAATCGCTCGGAAGAAGATCCGTGGAAAAAAGAGACAAAGGAGGACTTCCTCTATGAACGCAAGGGTCCATGGCCACAACCTTCACCTGAGCATCCTATGGGACAGGCTCCAGCAGTCGTACATGTCCCAAAAATTGAAAACATGCAATTTTTCAAGTGCATCGGTATTCGCTATTTATGGCAAACAATTGCTTATACACCAACTTCATTTGTCCAGGGATTATTGAAACCAGGACTAGAGCCAGTTTCAGATGAAGAGTTTGTTGACATTCTCTCTGGTACTATCTTTGCGAAACTTATTAAAAATGAATTTGATAAAAAAGATCTGGAAATTTTTGGGCAGTTTATGAGTGATGACAAAAAATACTGCCTCGTTGATATGGAAGCTGTTAAGGGAATTGAAACCTTTCCAGATCAGTATTTAAGTGCATCAAAAACTTTACTGATTGACCATGGTGATTTTAAATATGAAGTCGCTGCTATTTCAGTTTACAAGAGTAGGGATGTTTTTGTGCCTAATGATGGTGATGCATGGAAGTTGGCAAAGTACTATGCCTTGCAAGGAGCTGCTTTGGTCACAACCTTGCTTGAACATCCTTTAGTGCATTTTCCTTATGATGCAATCAATGCGGTAACTAAAACAGCCATACCTAAGGATCACATTCTATTTCGCTTAATTTTTCCGCATACTTTCTTGACCCTTCCCTTAGAAAACGCTGTTCTCGAAGGAGCAAATTCGATCATATCTGATAAAACTTATTTACCCTACACTTTGTATCCAGGACCAGGTCCACAGCTTAAAAAAATGTTAGTTAAGGGTTACATGGGAATTAGAGGCAATGATTCATACCCTAAATTTACGTATCCCAAGCAGCCTAGAAAACCCTTGTCTCGCTATGATGTCTATTTAAACGAGTACTTCGATGAGATTTACAAGTTTGTAGATAACATTTTAAAAGACCTGGATCGCAATGATCACTATGTGGGGGTATGGGCAAAATACCTTACGCAGTTTATTCCAGGATTTCCTGATGAAAAGGAAATTTCTCAAGGTGATAACTTAGTTCGAGCGGTGGCTATCTACATTTGGACCGTAACAGTCAATCACTCAGTAGATCATTACAATTATGGATTTCTCAATCTTAGAAAGGTCCCGATGCGTTTGCGAGTAGCTCCTCCCAAAAAAGGTATGAAGCTTCCGCCATTGAGGCAGCTAAACAATTGGATCGATTTCGGCAAATACAATCTTGCGAACATCATGTTTTATAAGTCATTGACAGTTGCACCTTTGATGGAAGCAAATTATGAATTTGACGAAAAAGGTGCAAAATACCTTCAAGAGTTTCGCAATAATTTAATTGAACTGGATAAAAAATTTACAAGGGAAGGTATGAATTTCATGCCTCTGAGTAAAATTGGAGTTAGCGTCCAGTTCTAATTATACGGGCTCTTTTTGAGCCCTTTTAATATTTGAGATTAAAGAAGAATGAACATTAAACTTCCGATAAAAATTGAAAAATTCTTGGATGAGCATTCCAAGAGGCTTGATGTTCACCTTTCTAAAACTAAGGCACTGCTATTTTTGTGGCTTTCTACTGTAACGGTGATGTGGCTGTATGTTGCGTTTTGTTACCATAGTTTTGAAGGCTGGGGAGTGGTCACTATTGGAGGAATTATATTTACAATAATTCATTCCCTAGCCCCAATTGTTTTTTACAAAACTGGTTCATTAGCAATAACTGGAATGTTTGTGTCGTTCACAGGTCTTGGTTTTCAAACTATTTTTTGTTTATACTCCGGAGGTATCTTCTCACCCGCTGCAATCTGGTTCTCACTTCATCCTGTTATTCTTGCATTTTTTGCAAATATTCCTGTTATTATGGTTTCTGTCGGTCTAAATGCAATCATCGTATTAAGCCTCTATCTAATTGAAGTCTCTGGATACCTACCACAAGACAATCTTTCCGAATCTTTTCGTTATGCAATGAATATTTCTTCATACTTGGGATTAGATATACTGATAGCCGTTTTTACCATTGTTACAGTTTATATTCATCAGAAAAATAGTGATATTATTAGTGCAAAGAAAGAAATGATTGAAAACTTAGTAAGAATATTATCACATGATTTATGTAACCCCTTAACGGTTTCAAAAGTCCAGGTTCATCTTTTTAAAAAAGGTAAGATTCCAGCAGAAGATGCTTTTGATAAAGTTGACTATGCCAACCACCAAATTTTTGAAATTATTAATTCTGTCAGATATTGGATGGCTCACCAAGAAAATAAACTGATGCTAAAAACAGAGGAATTTTTATGTACAGAAATTATTGAACATGTTGATAATAGTTTTTCAGATAGGATGGGGCAAAAAGGTATTAAACTCATAGTTTCTAACGAACTTGATAAGCAGCAAAAATTACTTGCAGATAAAAGTGCTGTTATGTTTCAAATCATAAATAATGCGATGTCTAATGCTATTAAATTTACTCCGGAGGGAACTGCGATTAAACTTTGCCTTGCAAAGGAAGGTTCTTTTCTTGTAGTTTCGGTTGCCGATAATGGAACTGGTATAGATGAAGAATTGAAACAAAAAATATTTTCTCCTTACGAAAAAACTAGCAAAAAAGGAACTGGTGGAGAGGCAGGAACTGGATTTGGAATGCCAATTATTAAGACTTTAATGGAAAAGATGGAAGGAGAAGTTACCATTGATAACTGGTATGACGAGAAAACAGTTAAAGGAGCAATAGTAACTTTGCGATTTCCAGATAAGGTCCCCATTGTTATCGAACCTGAGCCAGGATCTCGGGACGACTCTTCTCAATCTCGAGTGGCTTAACTAATTCGATATATTTATTGTAGATCTCTCAATTTTCCCTTAGCTAGAGCAAAAGGAAAGTTTATTGAATTTCGGAATGATCTGAAAAGACCTCTCCAGGCAAAAGGAAAGTCGAAATTGAGCCTACTCATAGGCAGGTTGAAGGCACCTATCTCCCTATAAATCAAGATAAATTAATCATATTAGGGAGTTAAAATCTTACCGATCTGGCATAGATAAGATTCACATTTAATCGTCCGATATCAGTCTTTGAATCGGAGTATCTTAAAAAAATGTATAAGGAGTATAAAATGCGCTCACTTGTTTGGGTAATGTTTTTTACGGTTTCTTTTATTTCGGCTTATGGAAGTCCCAAGTATGATGCTGCAATGGTTTATACTTTTGATGGCAAGGGTGATAAAACCTTCAATGACTTAGCTCATGAAGGTGTGGAGAAAGCAAGAAAGGACTTGGGACTAAAAATCAAAGAAATAGAAGGTTGGGGTAAGAAAGGAACTATAAAGAAAGCTGAAAAGGCAATCAAAAAGGGCGTGCCTTTACTAATCTTTCTGAGCTATGCATTGCGACAAATTGTAGCAGATTTATCTGAGAAATACCCCAAAGTCCATTTTGCCATCATAGATAGTATAGTAGATGCTCCGAACGTTAAAAACATCGTTTTTAAGGAACAGGAAGGATCTTTTCTAGTTGGTTATCTAGCTGGAAAGTTCTCAGAAAAGCCAAGCCTAGGCTTTGTTGGAGGGGTCCCTATCCCAGTGCTAAAAAGGTTCGAATCTGGGTTTCGTCAAGGAATCAAAAAGGCAAACGCAAAAAAAACTCTCCATGTAGATTATATTGGTAATGACAACAATGCTTGGATTAATCCCTCAAAAGCTAAAGAGCTAACCCATGACCAATTCCGCAAGGGAGCAGATATTGTTTTTGCAGTTGCTGGAGGTAGCGGTATGGGGGTCATTGAAGCTGCGCAAGAAGCCAAAAAGTTTGCGATTGGGGTGGATGTTAACCAAAATCATCTAGCTCCGGGAAGGATTTTAACTAGTATGGTTAAAAGAATTGACCAGGCGATCTTTAATATTTTGGCAGATCACAGCAAGGGCATATTTACAGTTGGTACTACAAAAATGGGGATAAAAGAACTTGGGGTGTCCTGCGCTATTGATGAACACACTAAGTCAATCTTGAAATCAAAAGGCAAGTCTGAAGTAATTGCTGAAGTCAGAGAGTTAGAAGAACAGATTAAAAACGGAAAAATTCAGGTTAAGGAATAGTTTTCTGAGAAGATAATATGGAACATTTGGTGAAAAAATATATCAATCTTATTCCATGGCTCTTAGCAGCCATAGTGGTTGCTATGTTGATTGTTTCCATAGAGCGTTCGGTTAATCCCCTATATCATTATGCAAAACAGCGTGAAATCGAATAAACTGAATCTGGTATTGCGCGCTTAGAAAAACTTGTAGGTGATATGTTCGAAGAACTCGGAAAAAACACCTATGCCATCAGTGAGGGGATGGACTTTGCAAAGCTAACTGCTAACGCGATTGAAGGTGAAAATATTAGGTATTTTCGAATGAAAGTGAACGAAACAAGAACTTTTTTGAAGGCTGATTTTATTGAAATCCTAGGTATAGATGGTGAAGTTATAATTTCGCAGCCTTATTGGGTAAATCGCGTATCAGAAGTATTTGATGATTGGCATGTTTTAAAAAACACAGAATATAACAAGCAAAATAATACCTTTGAATTAATTGAAAACAAGCTCTATGCACTCTCTAGTAAATACATTTTTTTAGATGGAAATCATATAGGTTATTTACTTATAGGAAAAGAAGTTAATGCTTCCTTATTAGATCAGTGGGCATTTAGTATAAATACAGAACTAGCTCTCATAGTTGGTGATGAAAAAAAACATTCGACCCTCAGGGATGGAAAGAAAGTCATCTTTCTTTCAAAAAAGAACAAAAAAGATGATCTTGTACAATATGGCGGCACAACATATTCTTTTTCAGAGTTTGAAATAGCTAACTCTGAAAAAGAATATATCGGTACTATTCAGGTAACCACATCTCTAAAAAAATTGTTTGAATCTTTAAAAGTAATAAGCAAAAGTATCATTTACTATGTTGTACCGTTAGCGTTGATTTGTTTATTGTTAGTATTCTTGATTAGTAAGGGTCTTATTTCGTTATCTTCTAGTCTTAAAAGGGCCCTTTTGATTATTGAGCATCAAAAGAAAGATCTCGAATTGAAAGTCGTACAAAGAACCAAAGAATTAAGTGAAACACAACGAGGGATTTCAGCTATCCTTAAATCTGTTCCCACTGGAGTCGTTGTTATCGAAAAAAATGGCAAAATAGGCCTGGAATATAGCCGTGAGACTGAAAAAATATTTGAAAGTTCAGAAATAGCTTCACAGGATTTTAGCAAGCTCTTAATCGATGTGAGTAATTTGTCTGAGGATGAAAAACAAAGATCTCAGCAAATTATTAATACCTGTTTAGGAGAGCCTAACCTCACTTTTGAAATCAATAAAGGAAGCCTGCCTAATGAATTTTTGATCAACATAGCTGGTAAGGATAAATTCATCCAGATTAATTGGTCTTTTACCATTGATGAACACCAAAATATAGATAAAATATTGGCATGTATCAATGATGTTACTGAATTCAAAACTTTGGAACAAGAGAGTCTAAATCAAAGGGAAAAACTCAAAATATTTAACAGTATTATGAGTTTAGATGCTGAGAAGTATTCTACTTATTCTGAAAGTATGGTTGGCTTACTTGCTAGTTTGCATGAGATCAATAATGATGAAAATATACTCAGTAAAAATAATCTTGAAAGTGCTCTGCGTTATCTTCATACGATTAAAGGCAACTCACGAACATATGGGTTTACCGGAGTTTGTGATATTACCCACCGCTTTGAATCAGGCATAAATGAAAATAAAAGCGAGATTTCCATTGACTGGTTTTGTCGAAAAATGGAAGAGCTGGAGGCTAGATGGAAAAAAATCACTGATATGGCTTCAGGAATTCAGAATTTTTCAAGTGGAATTATGAGTCGTAAGGGCTCTTTGGTCATGAGTAATCAAGAAATTGATAATTTGCTGGTTGAAATTGAAATTTGTCAGCAGAGTTCTAAGCCAAATCTTAATAGGATCGCTAAAAAGATTAAGCATCTGAGGGCATCTAGTTTTGCAGATACGATTGCACCTTGTGTAAAGGAGTTTAATGCCTTATCTAAGGATCATAGTAAAAATATGCCTGAATTATGTATCAAAGACCAAAAAGTATTAATCAAGAATGAATACCAAATTCTTTTTCAAGATATTTTCGGTCACTTATTCAGAAATTCTTATAGCCATGGTTTTCTAGAATCTGAACCTAGTTTATTTAGAATTGATCTTGATATCCAAATAGATGGGGGAGGATTCCATGTCTTTTATCAGGATAGTGGTTTCGGTCTAAACCTACAAAAGCTAAGACAGAGGGCTCAGAAACTAGATAATATTTCAAACAAGCAAATGGAAAGCCCTCAATTCTTAGCAAATCTAATTTGGGAATCAGGCGTTTCAACCAAGGAGCAGGTTGATGATGTGGCAGGACGAGGTATAGGTATGAATGCAGTAAAACACTTCATTGAAGAAATACAGGGTTATGCCGCAGTCAATATACTTCAGGATAGTTCTTCAAATCCAGACTATGTAAAATTTAAACTTGATCTATACTTCCCTAAACACCTTACTTTATAGCCAGATAAATATTTTAAATTAACTTTATAGGCTCTTTAAGTTACTACTATCCGTATAACCAAGCTATTGTATGCTTGTTTATTTAACACTTAGGAGTACAAATGAAGCATAAAGAAGTATTGTTTTCTGGTCTTTTGCTTGCCGGCTGTGGCATCAATACTAAAAAAAACACGATACAAGATTCAGTAGGTTCGGGGGCTCGTATGACTTGGAGTTTAACTGATACAGAAATAAATCAGAAATGTATTGGCGCTATTGACCAACTTAAATCTTCACTTGATCAAATAATTAGGAATGATCAGAGTAGCTTTGAAGCTATTATGGGGAGCTTAGAAGAATCTTTTGCCAGTTTTAGTTATCAAGTTGAGCCTATTAGTTTTTATGGTTATACCGCAACTGAAGATGAGAAGCGGAAAGCTGGGATGGACTGTGAAAAAGCTGCCCAGGAAGCAGTATTAAATGCCTTCACAAATACAGATCTTTTCAAGAGAGTCAATTTCTTTAATACAAGTCAGCAAAATCTTAAACCTGAAGAACAATTACTTTTACAAGAATATCTAGACAGCTTTTTTGAGAATGGCTTGCATCTTTCGGAGGAAAAAAGGGAAAAACTAAAAAATTTAAATGCTAGGCTGATTGAATTAAGCTCTGAATTTGCAGAACAGTTAAATAACGATAGTTCTCACGTGCTTCTTAACAAGGAGGAACTAAAAGGATTATCTGATGGCTTTATTTCCAACTTAGAACAAGATTCGGAAAGTGGATTGTATAAACTTACAATGAAGTATCCACACTATAGGCCAGCAATAGAGTCAATTGAAAAATCCGATGTTAGAAAAAAGATTTATCGCTCCTATGCGAATCGTGGTGGCATAGAAAACAGCAAAAGATTGGGAGAAGCAATCAAGATTCGTGCTCAGGTAGCGAATTTACTTGGCTTTGATAATCATGCTGAAAAATCTCTAAAGAACAGGATGGCTAAATCTCCAATTAAAGTAGCAGAAATGTTAGAAAAGGTGGGATCAAAGCTAAAATCCAAAAATAAACATGATTTAGAGCGGATGCTAGAAAGAAAACGTCAGGAACTAGCTGATTCGAGTGCGAGTTTAGATCCATGGGATGTCAACTACTTTTCTAAGAAAATTAAAAAGGAGTCTTACGATTTTGATAGTGAAGAAGTGCAGAAGTATTTTCCGGCTAGTAAAGTGATTGCTGGAATGTTCGAGGTCTATCAAACCTTATTGGGAGTAGAGTTTAAGAGGTCTTCTAGTCAAGAAGTTTGGCATGAGTCAGTAAGCTATTACGATATTATCAATACTGAAACTCAGAAACCTATAGCAGGTTTTTATATGGATCTTTTTCCCCGTGCGGGCAAATACGGTCATGCAGCAGCTTTCACTTTAAAGAAAGGATACAAAAGGCGCACAGGCCAATATTCAATGCCAGTGTCTGCAATAGTTGCCAACTTTACTAAGGCAAGTAATGACAAACCCTCCTTACTTAAACATACGGAAGTTGAAACTTTATTTCATGAGTTTGGTCATATCATGCATCAAACCTTGACTACGTCAAAGTATGCGACTTTGTCTGGTACTAGTGTGAAAAGAGATTTTGTAGAAGCTCCTTCTCAAATGCTTGAAAATTGGGTATGGGAAGAAGATATTCTAAAAAAGATATCATCCCATTATCAAAATGGAGCGGTTCTTCCCAAGGATTTACTCGATAAGATGTTAAAAGCTAGAAAATTTAATAGCGGTTACATGTATACGCGGCAGTTGTTCTTTGCAAGCATTGATATGAAGTATCATCAACTTAGCTTAGCTGATGCAGATATTAATCCCACGCAAATATATCATGATGTCTTCGAACAGATAACCCTATTAAAACCGTTAAGAGATAGTGTACCAGAAGCAGGTTTTGGTCACCTTATGGGTGGCTATGATGCCGGATATTATGGGTATTTATGGTCTGAAATCTATGCAGCTGACATGTTTACCAGATTTACGGAGGAAGGACTGCTTAATCCTCAAACTGGATTAGATTACAAGAAGTGGATTTTAGAGCCTGGTGGCAGTAAAGATCCATTTGCTTTACTGAAAAATTTTCTTGGTAGGGAACCTAATGAAGAAGCATTTTTTAGCTGGTTTGAATAAATCCTGAAATTATTCTTTACATCTGCCTATATATAAATTATTGCTTTTAGTTAGCATTTAATCATATATATAGGCAGGTTTACACTATGGGTATCCGACTACCCCTTCTGTTGAGTATTTATCTAATTTCAAGTCTCTTAAGCGCACAAGCTTATAAAGGTAAGACTCTTAAGGTTCTTTCTTTCAAAGATAGTCATTCAATAGCTGTAGAAAAAGCTTTGAGTGACTTTGAACGAAGAACAGGTGCAAAAATCATATTTGATGATATAGCTTCAAGTATGGTGGTTACCAAAATATTTACCGATCAAATGGCCGGTGGGAGTTATGATGTTTACACCGTTGATGAACCTTTTATTGGATCAGTGAGTAAACTACTACTACCTCTTGAAAAATGGGCAATTCCTAGACTTATAGATCCTGCAGAGGTTGCATTAGATAAATATTTGCCAGCCGCTCAAAGTGCGTCAACATATAATAAAACTGCCTTTGGATTACCAATCAATGGAAATGTGTATCTGTATCAGGTTAGGAAGGATCTTATCAATGATCCAGGTGAAAAAGCAGCTTTTGAAAAAAAATATGGATATAAACTGGGTGTTCCTCAATCTCTAAAAGAGATGGAAGATGTAGCGGCTTTTTTCTACCGGCCTCCTAAACTTTATGGCTTTGCTCCTTTTACGAAAAGATCTGAAGGCACAACTGTAGAAGCTTTGTGGTTGTTTAAAACCTTTGGTGTTGATTTCTTTGATGCTCAAGGTGATCCAGTTTTTGATGAAAAAAAAGCTTCCAAGGCTCTAAGATTCTATTTACGAATGATGAAGTATGCACCCAAAGGAGCAAAATCATGGCATCATGCTGAGCGCATGGCTGTTTATGCTAAGGGTAAGCTGGTGCAAATGTTGAATTGGCCAAGTTTTGCTAAAACTCTCGAAGATCCTAAGCGCTCGAAAGTTCATGGGAAAACAATCTATACTCAGCCACCAAAAGGTCCGGGAGGTTCAGCACCTATTGCGGGAGTGTGGTTTATAGGTATCGCCAAAACATCAACTGAGAAGTCTTTAGCCAGCGAATTTGCAAGTTGGTGGGCTTCAAAGTCATCCGGTAAATCTTTAGTTGAGTACGGAATGAATCCAGCAAGAATCGATTTACTCGAAGATTCTGATCTACAGAAAAAGCATATATACTTTGACGGCATGCTAAAAAGTTTCAAGTCAGCTCGGATTAGACCTCATCTATCTGAATATCGTAAATTTTCTGATATGGTTTCCCACTATTTCACTTGTGTGATAGCCGAAACAATGACAGTTGAAGAAGCAGTCTCAGGGATCAAAAGTAGTTTAAATCGCTATAAATTTCCTAAAAAATCTATCACCCAAACTTGATGAGCGCAGCATGAGTTTTTTAGTCTCTCGACGTACCATCTTTGGATTTCTAGCTCCCAGCATTTCAATGTTCACCTTACTTCTTTTTATCCCTTGTCTTTATACCTTATACCTCTGTTTTTTTGAGCAGCTAGATCTTAGTAATGGAACCCAGGTTTTTATTGGGCTTAAAAACTTTAGAATGTTACTGGTAGATAAAGAATTTTTATATTCTTTTTTCTTATTGTTTGCCTTCGTACTTGTAAGCACAAGTGTGGAACTAGCATTGGGTTTAGGAGTAGCTCTTTACCTCGATCATTACCTACCGAATGCAAATAAAATTCAAGCATTTCTCCTCTTGCCAATGTTCGTGATCCCAGTGGTCTCTGGCTTAGGGTTTCGCTATATTTTTGATCCTGAAAATGGGGTCTTAGGATCAATATTTTATCGAATGGGCCTTGAGGTACCTGATATTCTCGGCGATCCTTTCGGCGCCTTCGTTTTGGTACTCGCCCAGGATGTGTGGAGGATGTGGCCCTTCATGTTTATTATTATTTATGCGGGCTTGCAGATGGTTTCAAAAGAGCAATTGGAAGCTATAAAATTGGATGGGGCCAATTTCATTGCTCAGTGCTGGTACGTCATTTTACCTGCATTAAAACCGACCCTTGTTGTTGCTGTACTATTGAAGGTCATTGAATCGTTTAAGGCATTTACAGAAATTTTTGTCATGACAGGGGGAGGGCCTGGAAATGCAACAACAATTCTACCATTGTTTATAGTTAAACAAATCACTGAGTTTCGTGAATTTAGTTATGGTTCAGCAGCAAGCTTTGTGTTGTTAATCATTAGTCTCACCTTTATTGCTGTTTTTTCACATATCAAGACTAAATTTAGCGGGGTAAAGGACTTAGCATGAATCATAAACTTAAATACTTAGTATTTATTCCTGCCATGTTTTTGGCTATAGCTCAATTTTTTCCAATCTATGTGATAGCTTTGACTAGTTTTAAGACACCCTTGGCATTGATGGAAGATGGGATGTCGCTGTCGTTCATCGGTTTAAGCCTCGAAAATTATGAAAAAGTTTTGACTGAAGATGGATTCTTAAGTCATATTTGGGTATCTTTAACCGTAGCAATATTTGCAACCTTCTTTTCAATTATCATCGCGTCACTAGCAGCCTTTGCTCTAGCCCGCTTTAAATTTCGCGGAAAGAAATTCTTGACTTTGACGATTCTATGCTCACGTATGGTACCTCCTGTCGCCCTTGCTATGCCTGTTTTTTTGCTTGTGGATCTGCTTGGTGTACACGATACCATATGGGGGCTAGTCATAGCTCATATGTCATTTATTCTACCTTTCTGTATTTGGATTCTCTTGCCGTTTTTTGTAGCCCTTCCTCATGATTTAGGTGAGGCAGCGGTTATTGATGGTTTAAGCAGCACCAAAATTTTTTCTATGGTTTATTTACCACTTGCCTTGCCGGGAGTCCTGGTAGCGAGTATTTTTTGTTTCCTTTTTAGTTGGAATGATTTTTTATATTCTTTAATTTTGGCCGGTTCCCAAACAAAAACTGCACCACTGGCAATTAATGCTTACATGACTAGTGACCGTATCGAATGGGGTGCAATGTCTGCGTCATCTATGATTGTCATGGTACCGATTTTTTTGTTGAGTTTGCTTGTACAAAAGCACTTTGCCAAGGGGGTACCTTCAGCTGGGATTAAAGGTTAGCCAAATAATTATGAATAGGGATATTTGTGAGTAATCGGGGTGTAGTCTTAATAGAGTTGTCTAACAATTGATAAAACCCTTTGGTAGCTTAATTTATGTTATTTTATAGTTCCAAAGACCTGCTGCTGCGTAACCTATTTCATCACGAAGCTTATCAATTCTGACTCTTAACTTTGAAGAAGCTGCG
>JBGCDR010000400.1:0-32136 GCA_045105515.1 Oligoflexales bacterium | reverse complement strand
TTAATAAAAGTGAGCCATTTTTTTTAAGTTTTTTCTTCCTATATTTTTTTTATCTAGTCACTTTTGGTACTGCGGCTTAGAATTTTTCTGACCTATTTAATGAAAAATTGGAAAAAATCTTATTTGAATCAGCCCTGCTTCGGAAATTATCCACACAATTTCTTCAGCTTTCAAATCACTATCTTTTAATAAATAACTTATTAGTTTTGACGCAGCACTGATATCACCTTTAGTATCACCAACTGATGCCGTAGAAATTAAAGTTTTTTTACGATTTTTAGTTTGGCCAATGGATTTCTTAAAATCTTTGGCGTTAATGTGCAAATCTATTGTTTTTTCTTCAATTTTACCTGAATTTTTTTTGATAACCTTTACAATTCCCAACTCTTTTTTCTGCGTACCTACGAGATGAGGAGGAAGTGCAAATGCGGAATGGGTAATGAGATTCAATAGCAGACAAATACCTGCCAATAGATTGATATTAAACATTATTTAATGCGACCTCATGATTTTTTAATTCTAGAAAGTCCCATATTAGACCAAAAATCGCAATATTAGTCAAGCCTAAATCCAAAAAACCGATTTTTTCCTCGATCCAATCTAAAATAGATTTTGTACAATTTTTTGACTGAAATTTAGGAAAAATTCCACGAATCTACCAAAAATATACTGAGAAAATGTGAGTAACAAGAACCCAAGAAAACGAATCGAGATCCCGATATTACGGCAGATCAATCTTTTTTAACAAGTTCAAAGTCAGCCCTATCAAAGTAGGCAATAGATATTTTTTCATACTATATCTTAGGTAAAAAGTCCGAGATTGAAAATTCTTAGTTCAGCTCAAAAATTTTGAGCAAATATTTCAATACGAATATAAATTTAGAAACTCTGCTAAAGCAAGTTTGTTAGCATAGGTGATAGATAAGAACATGAGCCGCAAGGTTTATCCAAGATGAAAGAACTCGAAACTAATAAGCTACTGAGCTTCATAAAAGCTTTATAAACATCCTGAGGCATTAAAAAGGTTTCATGCGCAGAAAGAAGAGTGTATTAATGTGGGGGGCAATGGTAAATGCTATCATTGCAAGGTTGTTGCTCACCGTAAAAATATGGGACTTTAAACACTTGAACGCAATGAAATTTTTTTCCGCTTTCCTCTTCGCTGTTTTGGCCTCTTGTACAAGCACCAAGCCTCTTACAAATTACGGAATCCAAGCTGGCTACGAAGCCTTTATACCTGCACGCATCGCAGTTTTTTCTTGCCAAACTTGGCCAATCAACGCTCGGTTCTCACAACAGGATCCAATAAACATTAAAGACAAAGAACTTGAAAAAATATGCTCTGAGTTTGACCAGTTTGTACTCAAAAGTTTTTCAGACCAGCCATTTATGAAAGGCTTTACCCCAAAACTCCTCGAGAAACTATTGGCAAAAGAAAAAAAAGAACACCTTCTCAACGAAGTACCTCAAATTTGGAGCCATGATCCAACGGAATGTCCAGCCTGTAGCAATTCTCTGACCACATATAAAAATTCCATAGCTTCCAACCTTAAGTGGCAGCAATGGCTGAACACTCTAAGTACCTATACCCGCTATTCTGATGCAGCTCTGTTTCCCATGATTATCTCTTCATTTGAGCACCAGTACAATGATCGCGGACTCTTGAATTCTGAAAGGGTTTTGGAATTCAACTTGCTTTTGGTTGACTCAAATAGTGCGCGCCTACAGTGGATAGGCCAGCGAAAGACCTCCATGCGCGGGCAAAAAATGCAAACTCCTGGAGACAAATCCAGCTATCCTAGCTACCCACCATGGGAACAGCTATACAAAAGGGTATTTACAGAGGATATGTGGCAGAACTTTCCTGGGCGTCAACAATAACACACAGAATTGATGGGAGGTACTTTGTGGTCGACCTTAGAACTCCAAACGATATCTTAATGGAAAAGCGTAGGGAAGTGATGCTGGGAGGAGGGACAGATAAAATTGACTCACAGCATAAACGCGGAAAATTAACGGCAAGAGAAAGAATTGACCTACTTTTAGATGCAGGTAGTTTTGTCGAAACTGATGCCTTTGTAACCCATGATTGCCATGACTTTGGAATGGAAAATTCTAAAGTTTTAGGAGACGGGGTTGTAACTGGTTGGGGGACTGTCAATGGTCGGCTAATATATGTCTTCTCTCAGGATTTTACTGTTTTTGGAGGCAGCCTTTCCCACGCCTTTGCCCAGAAAATATGCAAGATCATGAAACTAGCCTTACAAAATGGGGATCCACTGATAGGTTTGAATGATTCAGGTGGTGCTAGGATCCACGAGGGTGTTGCTAGTCTGGGCGGATATGCTGACATCTTCTATCTCAACGTGCAAGCAAGTGGGGTTATCCCACAATTGTCATTAATATTAGGACCCTGTGCTGGAGGTGCTGTCTATTCTCCAGCCATTACAGACTTTACATTCATGGTTGAAGATACAAGTCATATGTTCATCACGGGACCTAGCGTAATTAAAGCTGTGACAGGCGAAGAAGTTAGCTTTGAAGACCTAGGAGGTGCACAAACTCACAGCGCCACAAGCGGAGTCATCGACTTGAGCTTAGCCAGCGAAGCCGATTCCATTGAAGCTGCGAAAAAATGGTTAAGTTACATCCCCTCCAATAACCTAGAAGAGCCTCCTCGCTACCCTTGCCCTGAAGAAGTAGAAAACCCGCAAATTCAAAGCCTATTGGCAGAAAATAGAGACAAAATATCTCAAATTGTACCCGACAATCCAAACCTACCTTACCCAATGACTGAAGTTATCGAATGTGTGGTTGATCCTAATTCCTTCTGGGAGCTTAAACCTAATTTCGCTCAGAACATCACTATTGGATTTGCACGCTTAGGCGGTCATAGCGTTGGAGTAGTTGGCAACAACCCTAACCATATCGCCGGAGTGCTTGATATTAATGCTTCATTAAAGGCCTCGCGTTTTGTCAGATTTTGTGATGCATTCAACATTCCCCTTATTACCTTTGTTGATGTGCCTGGATTTCTTCCCGGCACGGAGCAAGAAAAAGGTGGCATTATCAAACATGGTGCCAAACTACTTTACGCTTATTGTGAAGCAACGGTGCCTAAGCTCACAGTAATTACTCGAAAAGCTTATGGCGGCGCTTACGATGTGATGAACAGCAAGCACATTGGAGCTGATCTCAATGTAGCTTGGCCTGCAGCCGAAATCGCTGTAATGGGAGCTGCCGGCGCATGTAATATCATTTTCCGCAAAGAGATCAAGAAAGCATCTGACCCCCAGCAGGAACAAGAAAAACACACCCAATCTTACTCTGAAAAGTTTGCAAATCCCTATGCCGCAGCATCTAAGGGCTACATCGACACTGTAATCCTACCAGCTGAAACTCGTTCATCCCTTTTAAATGGTTTGAAAGCATCTTTAGGCAAGCGAGTGAATACCCCAAAACGCAAGCATGGAAACATTCCCCTTTGAGAAGCCCTTTTAGGAGATTCATATGTCGGCAAATTCAACAGAAAAGCCCCTGTTTAAGCGTGTGCTTATCGCAAACCGAGGTGAAATAGCAGTCAGGGTCATTAGAACCTTGCGAGAAATGAATATTGAAAGTGTTGCAGTCTATTCGCAGCAAGACAAACATAGCCTCCATTGCAGTTATGCAAATTACGCCTTCCCTTTGCTTGGACAAACACCAGCAGAAACATATTTAAACATCGAACAGCTGATCAGAGCTGCAAAAGAAACCGGTGCAGATGCGGTGCACCCTGCATATGGTTTCCTTTCAGAAAACTCAGAATTTAGCAGAGCATGTGCTCAAGCTGGCATCACTTTTATTGGACCTAGTGCAGATGCAATGGAGTTAATGGGCAACAAAATCAAAGCTAAGGAGCTGATGATAAAAAATGATGTTCCTGTAGTCCCTGGGTCACAAGGAGCACTCACTTCTCACAAGGAACTTGAAGAAGTTATTAACAAGATAGGCCTCCCAGTTATCCTCAAAGCAGCAGCTGGAGGAGGAGGAAGAGGGATGCGGATAGTTCGAAATAAAGAAGAATTAAAAGCTTCCTTTGATACATGCCAGCGCGAAGCTTTAAACTACTTCGCCAGTGATAAAGTTTTTTGCGAACGCTATGTAGAAAACCCCAGGCATATTGAGATCCAAGTGCTATTTGATAATCACGGCAATGGAGTTCATCTATTTGAACGCGACTGTTCTATTCAGAGACGCCACCAAAAACTGTTCGAAGAGGCGCCTAGTGCTTTTCTAAATAATGAGCAAAGAGCCCACCTAGGAGGGCTTGCAGTGAAAGCTGCCAAAGCTGCCAACTATTCAGGAGCTGGCACAGTGGAGTTTATTTGCGAAAATCCTGAAACAGCTTATTTTATGGAAATGAATACTCGTATTCAGGTAGAACATCCCGTTACAGAAGCCATAACTGGCGTAGACCTAATTCGCGAGCAAATTCAGGTGGCTGCTGGTAAAAAGCTGAGTTTGCGGCAAGATGAAATTCATATAAATGGTTGGAGCATGGAAGCCAGAGTCAATGCAGAAGATCCCGGTGCGGGCTTCCTCCCAACCCCAGGCTTGATTAAGAACTGCCATATTCCTCTCGGCCCTTTTGTCAGGGTCGACACCCATATATACCCTGGCTATGAGATTCCCGGCGATTATGACTCTATGATTGCCAAAGTAATTGTTTGGGGCAGGACTCGTGAAGAGGCTAGGGTCCGCCTTTTGCGAAGCTTAAGTGAATTTTCCATATTAGGGATCACAAGCACTATTCCTTTTCAAGAAGCATTACTCAATCACAAAAAGTTCCAAGAAGCTGATTTTGATACTGGGTTCTATGAACGGGAGTCAGATTATTTTGCAAAAGCTTTAAACCATGTCGAGCCTGAGATGGAAGCTGAAGCTGCAATTGCCGCATTAGTAAGCTTTCAGAATCATATACAAACAAAGAATAGTGATCCAAATAATGGCGAGCTTGTTGGCCAGCTTTCCCAATGGAAGCGAACAGCACTAATAAGCAATAAAGATAAGAGGTTAAATAGATGAAGCTTTGGTCTATCACGTTAGAAAACAACAAGACTCTCAAAGCCGGATTAGTCCCTCCTCTAACTCCTGGTGTTGCAAGTTGGGGATCATTAATTGACAAAACTATCAAGATTCGCTGGGAACCTAAATTAAACACAATCTTTATCGGCAAAGAGGGACAGTCATTTGAAAAGGTAGTCAAAATCCGTTCCAGCCAGGTTGAGCACCTACCTGCTGAGCTTTTAGCTAACACCCGTCTAAGCATTGGTGGCCTAAATAGTATTAGTTTTGAGGCACAGATCAGTCCAGTCGGCAAAGAAACCCTATTCCGCCAGAAAGCTATGACGCAAAAAGGAATTAATATAAAAGCCCCAATGACTGGCAAAGTGATAAAAGTTTGCAAAACCCCTGGATCATCGGTTAAAAAGGGTGAGGTCGTTGCTATTATCGAAGCCATGAAGATGGAAAATAACATTCAAGCCCAGCATAGCGGTACGCTCGAATCCATCAGTGTTAAGGAAGGCGAGACGATTCAGGTCGGGTCCCCGATTGCAACTGTGAAACAAGAATGATCCGCTGTTACAAGAACTACCATGACTTTTAAGCCCATTAAATCATTTCCTGATAAAATATCGAGCGTCTTCGGAATAGGCCTTATTCCAAAGGCCCCCGGCACTTGGGGGTCAATTCCTGGCTTAGGGTGTGCGTGGCTAGGACACCAAGCATGCGCTTACTTAACAGCTAGCCCCCAAGGAAAACCACTAAATCTTAGCGCAGGAGTATTGGCATGCCTTCTCCTGGCACTCCTTTCATGGGGCGGGACTTGGTGCATCGCTAAAACCGAGGCTTCTTGGAATTCCCACGACGACAAGAGCATTGTCATCGATGAGGTCCTTGGGCAAATGTTGGCCAGCATTTGGTTTCCTCACAGTTTCACAATGATGCTTAGTACTTTTATACTCTTTAGAATATTTGATATTTTCAAACCTGGACCTATTGGCTGGGTCGACAAGAATGTTGAAATTCCTTTTGGAACCTTATTGGACGATCTCATTGCTGGGTTATTTGCAGCCCTAGTCTATGGAATCATAAGGACATTTTTTAACTAGATGGGAGCCTAGACTTGCCAAATTTATGGAAAGCAGTAATATGCCATGTCTAAAAGCGTCATAGCTCTGAGACTAGACGCCAAGTTGGAGTTGGCTGAAAAAGATCCCATTTTAATTCCCAAGCTAAGAGCCTTGATTTGCAGGACCGATGGCTTGTTCGCACTTTGCGTTTTTTTATGATCTTTTTCAACTGATTCTAACAAGTTAGAGTCAATAATCTTTATAACCAATGACCTTCAGGAGGACAGACTTTTGATTGAGACAACTTTTTCCATCGTCAAACCAGATGCAACTAAGCGCAACCTAATTGGCAAGATCGTAGGTAGATTCGAAGAAGAAGGCCTAAGCATTGCAGCTATGAAGATGAAAAAACTCTCCAAAGAAGAAGCCGAAGGCTTTTATGCTGAGCACAAAGAACGCCCATTCTTCGGAGAATTGGTTGAATTTATGTGCTCTCACCCTGTTGTGCTTATGGCATTGAAGGGTGAAAACGCTGTCAAAAAGAATCGCGACATCATGGGAGCAACAAACCCTGCCGATGCAGCTGAAGGTACCATCCGTAAGCTATTCGCCCAGAGCGTTGGAGAAAACAGCGTTCACGGATCCGACTCTTTAGAGTCGGCCAAAAGGGAATTGAGCTACTTCTTTCCCGGAATCGAATTATTTTAATTAACCAAAAAACTTAGATAGGCGGAATGAGACCTATGAAAGACCTGGTCAAAAAGCTAGCAGATGAATTAACCTTGAATGTAGTTCACGCTCAAAATGCGATCAACTTGCTCTTTGAAGAAGACTGCACTATTCCCTTCGTCGCCCGATACAGAAAAGAAATTACTGGCTCGATGGACGAAGTGAAGCTCAGAGATTTAAGAGATCGATATCACTATATGATGGAGTTAGAGTCCATCAAAGCAAGGTATCTAAAAGTAGTCGAAGAGCATTGTAAAAACAAACCTGAGCTAGTAGAGAAACTTCCCGATCTGCGCCTACGCTTTCAGGCATGTAAAACGAAACAGGAACTAGAAGACTTATACCTTCCCTTTAAACCTAAGCGGCGTACCAGGGCCCAGGTTGCTAAAGAGAAGGGCTTGGAGCCTTTACTGAACAGTATCCTAGATCAACGTGCCAGCCTGGTTGACCTTCTAGGTCTCGCTAAAGACTATATTACTCCCGAAGAAAAAAAATCTGGTGAAAATGCGCTTGACGAAAAACTTCATGTAAACTCACCCGAAGAAGCACTTACCGGAGCTGGTGATATTTTAGCTGAGAAAATTCACGAAAACGCTACCTATCGAAGTTATGTTCGAAAAGTAAGCAATGAGACCGGTGTTATTGCATCTAAAAAGATTGAAGTACCTAGCACGAACACGGCAGCTATAGACATCAAAAAGAAAAAAACTAATCCAAGTAAGTACGAAAACTACTTTGATTACCGAGAACCAATCCACTCTGCAGCTTCCCATCGCATCATGGCAGTAAGACGTGGAGAATCAGAAAAAGTACTGAAACTAAACATTGAAGTGGATAACGAGCTTATCGTCAGTGAGTTAACTACCAAGATTTTTGAAGACCAAGAAACTACTAAAGAAATAAGAGAGTGGATCACTAGTATCACTCATGATGCATATAGGCGTTTAATCGCTCCTTCTATCGAAACTGAGATTAGGTTACAACTTAAAAATCGTGCTGAAGAAGAAGCAATCAAAGTTTTTTCTACTAACCTAGAGAACCTCTTATTGCTCCCACCCATCCCTGGAAAAATCGTGATGGGAATTGACCCTGGCTTACGAACAGGATCAAAACTTGCGGTTGTTTCTGAAACAGGGAAACTACTGGATCACAACACCGTTTACCCAATTCCAAACAAAATGGATGCGGATAAATCCATTGATGCCCTTAAAACCATCTTGGAGCTAATTCAGAAGCACAATGTGGGCTTTGTTGCAATTGGTAATGGAACAGGCAGTAGAGAGATTGATCAGCTCGTAATCAAGCTCATCAAAGAACATAAACTAAATGTAAAACGTTTAGTGGTGAACGAAGCTGGTGCTAGTGTTTATTCAACTGATGATATTGCCCGGGAAGAGTTCCCTGAGCTCGATCCAACTATTAGGAGCGCAATCAGCATTGCAAGAAGGCTTCAAGATCCTCTAGCTGAGCTAGTCAAAGTTGATCCACGGTCAATTGGTGTAGGCCAATACCAGCATGACTGCAACGTAACTAAATTGAATACTTCGCTCAAAGAAACAGTAGAAAGCTGCGTGAACCGTGTAGGTGTCAATGTCAATACTGCATCATATAAGCTGCTAAGCTATGTTTCGGGGATAGGCAATGCACTTGCCCGCAATATCATAAATTTTAGAGACCAGAATGGTGCCTTTTCTTCACGAACTACGATCAAAGATGTCTCAGGTTTTGGACCAAAGGCCTTTGAACAAGCTGCAGGATTCCTCAGAGTCATCAATTCAGAAAACCCTCTTGACAACTCATCTGTTCACCCTGAAAGCTATCCGATCGTAGAAAAAATAGCCACTGACCTGCAGATGCCTGTTAGTGATCTTGTAGGAAAAAAAGAAACTATAGACACCATCTCACTCGAAAAATACGTGGATGAGTCTATCGGAATGCCCACCCTTCTTGACATTTCTAGTGAGCTTCTAAAGCCAGGTCGCGACCCACGCGAAGATGGCTCTCGCTTAACATTTTCTGAAAATGTTGCGACTATAGAAGACCTAAAAATTGGCATGAAGCTAAAAGGAACCGTTTCAAACGTCACTAATTTTGGTGCCTTTGTAGATATCGGGGTCCATCAAGATGGCCTGGTTCACATTAGTGAACTGTCGGCTACTTTTGTTAAAGACCCTGCTAATGTAGTTTCAGTTGGGGATGTTCTCGACGTTTATGTCTTGGATGTTGATGTGAATCGCAAAAGGATTAGCCTAAGCTGCAAGCAGCCAAGTCAAAACAATACTCAACAAACCCAAACGAGGCCAAGGCGAGAACAAACTAACGGCAATAGGACTTCTAACCACCAAAGAGCTTCAGCTAACAGGGCCCCCAGGCAAGGGGATCGACGTCCGCCTAAGCGACCGAACAAAGGGCCTGCTCGCAGCCCTAAGCATTTCTCAATGGACGACCTACTGAATAAATTCAACTCTAATTCTTAAGCTCCTTAATATTACCTTAATACACCCCCTCCTTTACTGTCATGCCCAGTCCCAAAGGGACCTTGGGCATCTCTTTCGGGACTTCTATTTGATTGTAGAAGATCCTTTACAAGCCTTTCGCGAAATGCTTTGGGGATGGCTGGTTCACCTTAGATTGTTTTTTGTTAAACTGTTCCTTTAGTCCAAAATCCTAAATTATGGAGTTTATAAAAATGAGTGAACAATCAGCCCAGCCTGTAGTCCTTGGAGTTATTGGTGGTTCAGGTCTCTACAAAATGGAACAGGCAAAAATAATTAAAGAGCACGAGATTTGTACTCCCTTTGGTAAGCCTTCAGACCTTATCGTCGAAACTGACATTGGTGGGAATACCGTTTTTTTCCTGCCAAGACATGGGCGCGGTCACTCCATAAGTCCGACAGAAATTCCTTTTCGGGCGAATATAGCTGCTCTAAAGCAGTGTGGAGTTAGCCACCTTCTGGCAATTTCAGCAGTCGGTATCATGAAAGAGGATATCACTCCAGGTGATATGATACTTCCCGACCAAATCATCGATGTCACTAAAGGAATCCGCACACCTAGTTTTTTTGGTAAGGGTGCTGTAGGCCATGTAATGTTCGCTGACCCCTTTTGCAACCAATTTAGAGAGCTTTGCTTCACTGCAGCAAATGCGAAAGCTAAGAAAGTCCACGACAGTGGCACCTATGTGTGTGTAGAGGGCCCCCGCTTTAGCACCAGGGCAGAATCCCATTACTTTCGTCGAACCATGGAACCAAGCTGTATAGGAATGACGGCACACCCTGAAGCACCTCTGGCAAAAGAAGCTGAGCTTCCCTTCGCGTTGCTAGGACTTGCTACAGATTATGACTGCTGGCATGAAACCGAGGAGGATGCCTCAGTCGAAGCAATCTTACAGGTTCTCAAAAACAATGCTAAAACAGCAAATGAAATTGTGGCTGAGCTAGCTAAGAATTTACCAGCAGAAATGCCTCACTCTCTTAAAGGCTCAATGAGTTCTATGCTTGTCACAAATCGGGATATGATTCCCATAGAAACCCAAAGAAATCTGGAATACCTTTATGGCAAAATATTCACAAGCAAATGAATTAGCTTTTCAAAATGTTAGCAGGATCACCCTTCCCATCTATTACGAAGATACCGATTTTACCGGGTATGTGTTTCACGCAAATTTTCTAAAGTACTTTGACCGTGCTAGGGAAGAAGCTCTAGGCCTTAAATTTGTCAAAGAACTATATGATGCTGGCAAACACTTTGTCGTAAGAAAGGCAGAAATAAACTACCTTCGCCCGGTGAAGCATAGCGACACCTTGGTCATTGAGTCGCAAGTTAAATATAGCGACTCTCCTCTTGTCATTTTTCGCCATGAAGCATATGTATTGAGCAATCTAGATGACCAAAACAACCCAATGGTTGTAGAGGGTCTGATAGAGTTGGTAAGCATCAATAAACGGGGACGCCCTCAGAGGTTACCAAGAGAAGTTCAAGAACACTTTAAAACTGAAACAGCGAATGCAGCTGGGGTCTCGGATGGGAAACACAATAAACATTGATAACTACAAAAAAAAACTAAAACCAACGACAATTAAAGATGAAATGATCCAGGGCTTGATACACAATAAAGCTCTTCGCATCGCCTTGTGTCGGGTTACCGATACGGTAAAAACAGCTCAAAAGCTACACCAACTCGATCCAGTGACCACCATAGCTCTTGGCAGGGCACTAGGAGCTTGTGCTGTTATGGGTTCGACTTTAAAACGAGAAGATGCTTATGTCCAATGCCATTTTAAAGCGAATGACTCCTATATTACCAATATCCTAGCTGAATACATCCAACCGGGAAGCTTGCGTGGTTTTGTAAACCCTTCTCAAATTACAAGCCAGCTAGGTTCTGAGGATAACGCCCCCCAAAGTGTTGGAGAAGCAATGGGGAACGAAGGAACATTATCTGTTAAAATCGGGCATAAAAGCACCAGTAATCCGTACACAGCAATTTGTGATTTGAAATCAGGCGAAATTGCTGAAGACATCGCTCACTACTACCTTGAATCTGAACAGATTCCTACCATTTTGGGAGCCGGGGTCCACTTGTCAAAAACTGGCGAGGTTCTAGGTGCAGGAGCAATCTTAATTCAAAAGATAGCAGGAGATGATGACATTGACGAAACAATCCTTGAGCATTACGAACAGCAGGTTAGTGAGAACCTTCAGCTTTCCGAAAAGCTTGCCAAAGGAATGTCACTCTATCAAATTTTATCCGATATCTCGGTCGTGGGGAGCCCGGAACCGAATATGCAGACCCAACCTCTTGGTTTCAACTGCTTCTGTAGTCACCAACGTATGGCCATGGCACTCCTATCCTTGGGAGAAGATGAACTTAGAAGGACTGAGCTGGAAACAGGAAAACTGGAAACAGTCTGCCACTTCTGCTCAAAAACCTATAACTTCACCGTTGAGCAGCTCCTCAGACACTGAAACTGACGACTAGCCGCCTCCCTCCTTTTAACCATAGACTTAGACCTGCATTCTTAAGACTATTTTGAAAACAATTGAAATTCATCTTAAATCATATACAGTATTTTTCTGGAGCCAAGCAATCCTTCGCTTTACCTAGACATTGATTGGTAAACAATAAATGCTGCTCAATCGACTCAAAAAACTTTTAAATAGCGATCTAAGGAGCGATAGCTCTGCATCTAATTATTACGAGTATAAATACCTTATAACCCACCATTTACTGGCATATATTGAAGACTTGCTATCAGAGTTTATAGGACACTCGGATCCCTACGAAATGGGCTTAGTTAATTCTGTTTATTACGACACTCTGAACGAAGATACCTTGCAACAGTGTCTCAACGGAGATGCCAACAAGGTTAAATTTCGAATAAGAGCTTATGATGAATCCACCTTTGTCCAAGTACACCAGAAATTCAAAACTTTATCTGGAGTTTTTAAGTATAAATCAAAGATCGTTCCAATAGTTATGTCCGGTAATAAAGCCCCGCTATGGGAAGAGTTAATAAGCAAGAATAATGATGATGACTTTAAGCAAATCAAATTCAATGGGCAAGCATTCGGCCCTCTATTTCCTTCGGTACGAATCCAATACCAAAGGCATAGGTATCGAAAGTATGATTATCGCATCACGCTCGATAAAAATATTGAAGCATTTAGCCTAAGTAATGGCTTACCTCGGGCTAAGACATATGCTGCTTTGCCTTATCATGTGCTTGAAATAAAGACTAAAGATCATAGACCAACCTTACCTTTTAATGGCCTTATTCCTTTAAAGCAGGTTTCTTTCTCTAAATTTATGCTAGGTTTAGACTTACTTGATAACAAAATGATATAAGGAAGCAAGCAACCATGAATGAACTTGCAACGGTTTTAAACTCCATGCCCTTAGATGCCTCGAAATCACAAGCATACACAAGTACCTATGTTCTCATGGTATTAATCGCGCTTTCATATGGGATCATGTTAAATATTCTATACAATATATACTTTCGAGATAATGAACCTCATGATGCAAGTTTAGCAAGAAGCCTTGTACTCTTAACCCCTACTCTCATGACAATTTTTTGGGTAATTCAGTACAGTTTACCTCTTTCAGTAGGTTTGCTTGGTGCTCTTTCGTTCGTGAGATTTCGTTCTCCTGTAAAAAGAGCTGAAGACATTTCATTTATCGTCATTGCCCTCGCTTGCGCCATTTCATGTGCGATAATGAAGCCTCTAATCGGTGGTGGACTTATTTTCTTATTTTTTGCTTACTCAGTAATTCGCAACTATGTGCTCCCAGAAAGTATACAAGGAAAAAATTTTGCTGTTCTTACCTATAATACTTCAAAAAGTATTCGTATCACTGATTTTGAAAACATACTAAAAGCAGCAAAGTGTCGGAGCTATGAATTTGTGAGTTCTCGTACCTATGATGGGATTACCTCCTTTGTATTTAATGTTGCAAACCTTAAAAAAAGTAGCCTAAGCTTACTCACAGAACGGCTAGAAAAAGCGGATAAATCGTCTCAAATCAATGTTTTTTATCCAAATGGACGTTTAGGAACATAGCATCACATTCCAATTTTAATTGACAGAGCCATCAAACACCATCCAGAGCTTGACCGGTAGTATGGTTTTTTTTAATCTGGAAACTCACCTAGTCTTTTCAAAAGCGGAAAATCTAAGATGCTTAGTCTCGCAGGCTTCCTAATCGTTGTGAGTGTTGTTGCTGTTCTTATGAGCGGAAAAGTAAGCCCTATTATTGCTTTGATAGTGATACCGGTGGTAGGAGCGCTATTAGCAGGTTTCGGACTGAAGGATCTGGGAATGTTCTTTTCGGAAGGGCTAAACAAAGTAATGTCTGTAGCTGTCATTTTTATATTTGCCATTCTATATTTTGGTATTATGCGTGATGTTGGACTATTTGAGCCCATTCTGAACAAGCTCATTGATATGACTAGAGGGAACATTTTATCAGTAACAGTGCTAACCATTATGATTGCAGCAATGGCGCATCTAGATGGTTCCGGGGCGTCGACTTTCTTGATTGCTATACCAGCATTACTACCTCTTTACCAGCACCTTAAGTTAAGCCCCTATCTGCTTCTATTGTTGGTTAGCTCAAGCGCGAGTATTATGAATATGCTTCCATGGGCGGGCCCTATTGGACGAGTGGCTTCGGTTCTAGGCTCAGATCCAGTAAGTCTATGGTATCCTCTGATTCCAGTACAACTGGCAGCAATGGCCTTGCTCTTAGCTATGGCTATGTTTCTCGGCATCCGTGAATCCAGGATTCTGAGGCTGTGTCCCGTTACAGATATCGAACCTAGGGTATCAGCAACACCAGAACCACAAGCGCAATTTAGAAGTGGGTACTTTGCCTTTAAACGCAGTAATTTTCTGCTTACTGTCCTTCTTATCGCTACGCTCATGAGTGGCTTACTACCTTCTGCTTTTGTCTTTATGTTGGCAGTATGCGCGGCGCTTATGCTGAATTATCCAGATGTTAAAACCCAGATGGACCAGATCAGAGCTCATGCTCCAGATGCTCTTGTTATGGCTTCGGTCATTTTCGCAGCAGGAGTTTTTTTAGGTGTGCTGAAAATGACAGGTATGCTGGATTCCCTTGCTCTTAGCCTTATATCTTTCCTTCCAGAGCATACGGTGCCATATTTGCATATTATTGTGGGGATTGTTGGAGTGCCTTTCGAGCTGATCTTAAATACAGATGCTTACTATTTCGCTCTTGTTCCTGTTGTTCAGAAAGTCGTAAGTGGATATGGAGTTACACCCGAGTCAGCTGCCTATGCTATGTTAATCGGCAATATTGTCGGAACCTTTGTCAGCCCATTTTCCCCAGCTTTGTGGCTTGCCTTGGGATTGGCAGGACTTGAGATGGGACGGCATGTCATGTATTCCTTTTTTTGGATTTGGGGTGTTGGCCTTAGCTTGTTAGCATTTGCCAGAATCATAGGTATAATATAACGGTTTGAAGAAATCTGAACGACCGAGCATAAGTTAACGCATTAACATTATAAAATATTTATTTTATCAATTAAATAAAATTGTATACAAGCCGATGTCTGCCTTGTTTCGCGGTCAAAGGTATGTATTTTATGCATCTAATTTTACGGAATTTTCTCTTTTTATCTTATATTGCTTTAATTCCATGTCTGGGATTTGGAAAAATAATAGAAAAACCGATTAAAATTAGCGCTTTTGGAGACGCAGGAATTATCTTTAATCTAAAGTCTATTAACTCGAGTTCACCAAAGTTTATCGAAGAAAGATTGAAAAATATCAATCTTTTAAAATCTAAAGACATTAACTTCTTAAATTTTGAAGGTTCCTTATCTCGATCATGCAAGATCTTTACGAAAAAAAAATATACCTTCGTTATGAAGCCAGAAATTCTAATTGGTTTTGCTAAATGGGGATTCAATTTATTTGCTCTAGCTAATAATCATACATTGGACTGCCTAGATCCGAACCCAACAAAAGAAATAAACAAAGTATTTAACATCCTAACTTCAAAGAATCCGCTAATACGTTTTCATGGAATTGACAGCAGCGCAGAAAGACTCCTTAAGGTAGCAACCATGAATAAAAACCAAATTAAGGTTGGAATGATTTCTATTAAGGAATGGAAAAATTCCTCTTCTACATCCATAGGAAATTTCAACAACAGAAAAAAATTATTTAGAGCTCTTAAAAATGCACCTGTTCATATAAGAATTTTAAGCTTACACGGAGGGATTGAGCGCAAGAGAGAACCAACTGACAAAATAGTCCAAATAGCCCATGAGTTTGTTGAAAAGTATGATGGAGACCTTGTATTTGCTCACCACCCACATGTTCTTCAAGGTTGGGAAGTTTTGCAGTCTTCAAAGGGAAAATTTGCGGCAATTTTTTACTCCTTAGGAAATTTTCTCCACACAGGTATGAGCCCTTATGGAGAAGGAATGGGAGTACAAATTATGCTCAAAACAAAAGGGATCATTCCCAATAGTATAAAAGCTTTTCCTTTACGAAATCTCTCTACCAGCCCCAGACCAATCGCATTTCATCAGCTGTCTTCCTTTGCAGCAAAACTCAAACCCTCTATGGAACATATCAACTCACTGAAACTTCCTTCGGGATTTAAAAGAAAAACTTTTAGGCTAGTTCACAAAAAGCTGCCTTATTCAAATTTTTCGATTGTATTTGAAAAAAAGAAAAAAAATCTTTCTCTTGAAAAAGATTCGTCAGAAAATTCATTGGTAAAAAAATAATATAGAAAATAAATTTGGTATAAATCGTACTTTAATTCTGCTTTCTTAAACCAAAAACCTCATTCATAAGTTTTTTTTATAAACGCTTCGTGGTAACAGTTTTTAAAACAACCGAAAACCAGGAGCTAAAGCCATGAGCATATACAGGAAATTTTTCTCCAGTGATCAATTAAAAAGACGAACTTTTATTAAACAAAGCGCATTTACTGGCACAGGCCTAGCCTATGCTCTCAAAAATAGCAAAGTTGAAGCAGTCCCTAGGAAAGCAGAGATAATCCCACCTATAAACCCTAATGCCCCTCGTACTACTGCAGCAGAAAAAAAGGTTCTAATCATCGGCTCTGGTTTAGCAGGCCTCTCTGCAGCTCTTGAACTAGCTGAACGGGGATACAATGTTACGATTCGCGAAGCAGCAGCAATCCCAGGAGGTAGGCTCCATACTCGCACAGAACGAACTAAGGTAGGAACTTTTAAGGTGGAGCATGGGCTTCACATGTGGTTTGATAACTACCATACTTTCTCTGATATCATTAAACGGCTAAAGGTTGAGAAAAATTTTCGTGATTATAATGAAGTCCATTTTGAATATAGAAAATATAAACCTGAGGTCCTTAAAAGTGCCCCTCCTATCTATCCTTTAAACATGCTTAACCTCCTCAGACGTTCGCCAAATTTTAATGTTCTGGAAGGGGCTAAGATGCTTGGTATCATCAAAGATGTATTGTTATATGATCATAGCACCAATGTTTCTCGCCTTGATGGAATGAGCCTCCCAGAATGGGCAGATAAAATAGGCATGGATAAAAAGTTCTATGATATTTTTGTTTATCCAGCTGCAAGTGTAACATTAAATGATCCAAGTTCTATAAGTGCGGCTGAAATGGCCCATTTCATGCACCTATATTTCACTGGCCAACCACGCGCAATGAATAGAAAGATGAGCATCATAGATCATGAAAGCGCCGTGATTGGCCCTCTCATTAATAAACTTCGAAAATTGGGAGTTACTTTAGAATTTTCGAGCGCTGTTCCTGGACTGCTTGTAGATAATCAAAAAATATGCCGAACAACAGACCGTGAAGATCTCTTTGATTGGGTAGTTTTGGCGAGTCATGTTCCAGGCAGCAAGAAAATTCTCGCAAACAGTCAAGCAAATGACTTTCATAGCGAAACTGCTCTAACAGAAATTTCAAAACAATTTAACCAGTTGAAACCTGCACCTCACTACAAGGTACTACGAGTTTGGTTTGATAAAGCTCCAAATAAGAATAGACCGGACATCATCGAATGCCCGGAGCATCCTCCCATCAACCTGATAGGGCAGTTTCATCACTTAGAAAAAGAAAGCAAACAATGGTCTCAATCAACAGGTGGGTCGATAATCGAATTTCATTTGTACAATATCCCATCTTGGAAGGCACTAGATGAGGTTCAAACCTGGAATCAGGTAAAGCCAACCTTTTACGAAATCATGCCAGAGATGAAGAGAGCCCAAGCAATTGATTTTTCGATGGGATCTTATGACGATTTCACTTCTTTTGAAGTTGGACAAGCTTCGATCGCACCAAGTTGCACTTCAGCTACCAAACAAGGTATTAGAAACCTCCTTTACTGTGGCGATTGGGTTCGTTTAGATTTCCCAGCAGCTTTGATGGAAAAAGCGGTTGTGAGTGGTCGATTAGCAAGCAATCATATTCTTTTAAGAGATGGAGTAAAACAGGCTGCATACCAGAAAACCGCTGGAATTGGCCCTGGTTTACTTTAAAGCAGGACTGAGCCAAAAACAAATAAGCCGATTATGTAACACTTTCTGGGTTTCTAAACTTCTTATTCAGAATTCTCGCTCAAGCTCTCTTGCAGAGAGGAGTCATCTGCGTCTTCAGCATCTTCAATCCACTTATTCGCAGGCCTCCTCTTACCCCCAATTTTTTGCTGCTTATTTTTCTCAAAGATCTTGCAAGTTCCAATGGGGGCATGTCCTTTAGTGGGCTCCTAATCAATATTTGGAATATGCTGCTGTAAGCTTATTCCATTGCCATGATCAAAGTCCATTACCTCTGCCAAATGACTTACAGCTTGAGGATCATGAAGGAAAATTCCAAACTCTCTATTGATATTTGTTGAAGTAAAGGATCCATTTACTGATCCTATCCAACCCACCTTATCATCGACTACAAAAGCTTTAGCGTGCTGGTATCCCAACTTGCCAGACTCTTGCTCAGGAATCGACTGATTGAATATGCGGAGACTCAGCAGCCCTTTTGACCCATGAAAAAGAGGGTCCAGCCATTTTGAAATATAGCCGTTAGGTCCGAATAATGTTTTCTTTTCAATAAATCCTACTCCTCCCCGTTGGTTGAAGTGGCAAAAGCTTGCAAGAGTAAGTTGGACCTGAACATTTCTAGACAACGCACTCATAATAGCAGAATGCCAGTCTGGATCTTTAAGGTACTGAGCATGAATTTTAATTGATTTTCTTGCTCCTTTTAACATACCTATGATTTTGTTAGCTGATATCGGACTAACTGTTAACAGATCATTTACTTTATGGGTTTTTAATGCATTCGCAACTCTTTGTCGGTGAGCAACTGCATCCACTTGCTTTTCTTTTCCATAACACCTACCTTCTGTATACTTACGGATAACATTATTACTTCGAGGATTTTTTGGCGGAACATCACAATGTGTTGCTACTTTAAAATCTAGGTTAAAAATTTCAGTTAATGCATTAACAGCAGACTCATTTTCTATAACTACGGTAAAATCGCGATTGCAGGTATTTTCCTTATGATAGATCGTTTCACATAAACTCGAACTATTAAAATTTCCTGTGCTCAGAAGCAATAATTTTTCATCTCTTAAAACTATCTTGCCATGCTGGTAACAAAAGCTTTGTTTGGACTTTTTGGGATCCCAACAAAGATTTTTGTTAAAATAGACAATTTCTGACCTGATAGATTTATTGTTCTTTTTTTGTATTTTTGCTAATTTCTCAAATTCCTTAGTGAATTGATAGCTTTCCTCACAATGTTCATTGTTTGTAATATTGAATCGCGAAAAAGCATCACAACCATTTCCTACAGGATCTGGTTCCGCAAGAATGCGAACCTGCACTCCCTTTTTTAGAGCCAAAAAAATAGATTCCTTGACGGATTCGCTGCGCAATTCATAGATTTCAATATCTAAGCTTGACTGAGCTTGAGTTATAAATTCTTGCAGACGATTAGCTTCAAAATCGGGGTAAACAGGACGAGATTTCCCTAACGCCCTTTCAACAAGAGCACCTGGATCGAACTCAAAGAACTGGTTAGCATTATCAATAATAAGATAGTCTTGAAATGAATACGAAAAAGAAGAAAAACTAATGACACTACAGAACAGACTAATTAGAAATATCCAACAACGAACCATATTTGCTTTTCCTTATTCAAAAAATAAAGCAATCTTTTTTGTTCGATCGAATAGGTATCTATTGTGAGCCCTACTAGGGCTAAAAAACTGTAGTACTCTGGACACAAGCAAAGCTAAATTATGTCGGATAAAAAAGCAACTGCAGATTTCATTATTTTTTGCAACGGACATCTATAATATAATTGTTAATATTTTTTTACGAATTAGTAAATGAAAATTATAGATAAAATCATTTTTTTATATAGGAGAATTAATATTGGGAGGGCATGAATTCAAAAATCGAAACGGCCTAATTTTAGTATGCAAAAAATTTCGGTAATCTGAAAAAATCTATCTTTTTATCGCTTGGATTCAGGAACCTTAAAATATAGGTGCACTATTGTGCCATGCACGTCCTCTTCAGAGGATTTTTCGGTTGATTCTATCTTAACTTCTCCTCCATAGGAGTCCATAAAAGATTTTACAAGAGGCATACCAAACCCAGTACCTTGCTCATTATTTGTCCCTGGTCTTGATGTTTTTTCATTGAAGGAGAAAAGACCCCGAACGAGAGTCTCCGGCATACCAATGCCATAGTCTTGAATGCTAACTTTTAGACGATTGTTCTTCATTTTATCAATGGAAGTTCTAATAGTTCCACCTTTTAAACTAAATTTAATTGCATTGGATATAACGTTATTTAAGACTTGATTTATCAAAGAAATACGATCAGCTTCAACGAAGTAATCTTGTTTTTTATCAAATAAAAAATCTAGCTTCATACTTTTTTCTTTTAACTTTTCTTCAAAGGTAAATTCCACCTCATCGAATATATTTTTGAGGTTGACTGGTTCTAGTTTTAAGGTCTCTTTCCCAGTTGAAACTGCCTCTAGTGTTTTAACCTGTGACACCATATCTTCAACATTACTCACTGCTCTTAAAATTCTGTCTAGATTTTTATGATTCGCGCTAGGCTCGAGGTATTTCTTTTCTCTTAATGCAGATGCTTTAATTATAGTAATTGAATTGCTTAAATCGTGACATAACATACGCACAATTTTTGCCTTTTGATCAGTCAATTCTTGCATAGCAATATTATTTCTGATCATGAGGTTTTCAATTTTTTCCCTTTCTATGATTTCATTTAGTAAACCATCTTTTCTCAAATTTAGATCATTCAGGTATTTTTGCATGCGTTTTTTGAAAGCATCTTTGGTTTCTTCCGGCAGATTTGATGATGATAACAATTTCTGAAAAACATCCGTAAGGCTACCTTTACCTATCTCCTGCTTAGCTGATTTTGCAATCCAAAGTTTGATAACTTTAGCTACCGATTCCAAATGGAAAGGTTTATTCAAGTAGGCTAAAACTCCAAGGGATTCTCCTTCTTTTTTCAGCTCTTGATTTACATAAGTACTCATTATAACCACAGGAACCAATTCACCTTTTGCGAGGTTGCGGATCCTACTGATAAACTGTAGACCATTGACTTCTCCCATTTCTATATCACTAAAGATGAAGTCGATTTGCTTACCAGAAACAAAAACCTCTTCACCTTCTTTTGCGTCTGAAGCCAGATAAATGTGATAATCGGGAGAGTTAACAAAATACTCTTTGAATGCTTGGCGAATACCTGGAGAGTCATCAACAACTAGAATATTCTTTTTTCGATCATTATCAGTAGATTTTTCACGGTCACCTAGATCTTCGAAAAGTATGGCTGCCTTCATTACTTGCTTTAGCCTTTCACCACTTACAGGCTTCACAAGTTTTATTACTTTTCCTAATTCATTAAGTGACTCTATGGATTCATCATCAAAATATCCCGAGAAAGCTAAAAATACTGGTTTCAGACCGTTAGGTTGCATACGGATTTTACGCAGCATCTCAAATCCACTCATAATCGGCATGTGTAGATCAGTTAATACACCGACAATATCAGGATTTTCTAAAAATCGTGCTGCTCCTTCTTGGCCATTACTTGCGGTAATAACAATCCATTCATCATTCAAGAAAGTCTTCAAATGCTCAAGGACGTTCGCATCATCTTCCACCAGTAACAACTTCTGCATCCGAGCTCCTATGCAAACTATCAAAATATGCTACACTTCGAATGGACTCAAAAGTGAGATATACAATACTATAATAACATTTTTAGTGAAGTTTGGGAGAGTACCCATGGTAAGAGAGACACTTTCATAACTGTGTCTTAAGAGTCTGTTATATATACTAATTAGTTTAGTTCGGTGTATTTCTTGTTGAGACCTCGGCACTTTTCTACAGGGTATTTCAAGGCATTTTTTTCGAGTTTCCTTGCCATAACTGTAGCTAAATCAATATTATATCTTTCTCCAAATCTAAGAATAAAGAATAATGTATCTGCTAGCTCATCTTCGATCTGTTCTTTGCGCGCAGGGGAGGCAAAAAGTTCCTTCACATCAGACTCAGACTGAAAACGAAAATGTTCTAAGACTTCAGAAGCTTCTGTAATTAGCCCAATAGCAAGATCTTTTGCGGTATGAAATTGATCCCAATCACGCTCACTACAGAATTTCTTAACTAGATCCTTAAGTTGTTCAACACTGGTGCTACTATCCATTATAGACCTCTAACTATGACTCTAATCACTCGCAAGTATCTACAAGACTCTAGCGAAGGTAAACTACCTTAATTATTAATATTTCATTAAGAAATAATAAATTTAACAAATTCATAAAATATTTTATGAATTATCGCCTATAAATCAAGCAGCAATTTTGGCAATATCTAGATAGCTTTATAACTTGATCGTTAAACCATTAAACCATCAAGTAATGACTGACGGTAAGCCTTCATTGCAGGAAGGATTCCAGAAACAACAGATAGTAAAAATACACAAAGTATTAAATACAAGTCAAACAAGCCAAGAGCTTTTATTGGGATGAAAAGACCGAAGTACGACTCAACAAAAGGTTGGCTAATCCATAAACTAAGGTAAATCATTAAGATGCCTAGCATACAGCCTCCAAAACCCAAGAATACTGATTCGCTAAGCAAAAGCATAAAGATATCTGAAGGCTTAGCCCCAAGGGAGCGAATAATTGCAATTTCTCTGCGCCGTTCATTCAGTGCAGTCAAAATTGATGACGACATTCCCAGAATTCCAGCAATAACTACAAAAAAAGCAATCATCAGTAAAGCTGACTCCGCCACCCCAAGGGTATCCCATAACTCCCTAAAGGTAACACCAGGCAAAATAGCTAGCAGAGCTTCTTCTTTATCACTGTTGATTTCCCGCTGCAGTTGAAAAATACCCATCTTCGACTTTAAACCTACTAACATTGCTGTCACATCATTGGGAGTTAGGTCCATAGTCCTGACCTGCTCTGCCGAAAGCTCAGTGCCAGGCAAAGGAGGAGCACCACTTTCCCAATCAGCGTGCATCGCGCTTAGACCCTCAAGAGATATAAACAAGGAGCGATCGACCGGAGTTCCCGTTTTTTCTAAAATTCCTGAAACCGTAAAAGGCTTATTTTCGTGATCCTGAAAGGAAACGTCACTGATGCCATGGGAAAGAACCAAGTTATCACCCAATTTGTATCCCAATTCTTTAGCTACTTCTGCACCTAGAGCCACATGAAATAGATCGTTAAAAGAACTTCCCTCTCTAAAACTTAACAACTTTTTGCGCCCGAATTTATAGTTTGCAAAAAACCTGTCGTCAGTCCCCACAACACGAAAGCCTCTATGGGAATCTCCTAAAGAGATTGGGATAACCCATGAAACTTCAGGATGCCCCCTCCACTTTTGATAAGATTCCCAGCTAATATTTTGCGTAGCATTCCCAATGTGAAAAACTGAATATAGCAGTAATTGCACTGGGCCACTTCGAGCACCAACAATGATATCTGTATCAGCAATAGTATTCTCGAAACTCTCTCGTGCACCTTCTCTCACCCTCTGCACACCTAGTAGTAGCGCAACACTGAGAGCTATGGAGAGTAGTGTTAAACTGGAGCTCAGCATGCGATTACGCATGCTCCTTAGCGAAAGATAAAAAGAAGAGCTAATCATATGTTTATTCCAACAGCTTTTTTTTAAACTTGTTCAAGGTTTGAATTCTTCTATGCCAATACAGCGGTCGAAGCGCTCTCCCACCTCTCTATCATGGCTAACATAAATCAATTTAGATCCAGCTTTTTCACACTCGTGGAAAAGTAATTCCAAGAAAGCGCTACGAGCATCAGCGTCAAGTGCAGATGTTGGCTCATCCGCAATCACAAGTTCTGGATTCCCAATCAAAGCCCTTGCGACTGCCACTCGTTGCTGCTGTCCAACACTTAGTGAAGAAACAACTTTATTATGGAGACTTGGGTCTCCTAGGCCTAAGGCTTCCAACAGCCGCTTGGTTTCTGCATGAACTCCATGAGGCTTTACTTTCTCTCTTTTAAGTTCGGAGAATCTAAGTGCTAAGCCTACATTTTCAACTACATTAAGATAAGGCAATAGATTGAACATCTGAAAGATGAAACCAACATGATCTGCTCTAAATCGATCCCTCTGGGCGCCAGATAAGTGATTGAGTACCGTCCCTTCCATCTTGATTTCGCCTTTTTGGGGTGTCAATACCCCTCCCAGCAAGCCAAGCAAGGTGGTTTTACCACTGCCACTTGGACCTCGAATAAAAACCTTCTCTTTAGCAGCTATCTTCAGACCATCTATTTTTAAAATGGGCTGTTCCTTTTCGTTCCATGAGTATTCTAATTTGCTTATTTCGATAGACATAGGATTCTCACAGGTTTATTTAGATAGCATAATCACGTTGTCAGATGAACTTAGTTGCTTGTGTCCCTGACCTTTTGGTCCAACAAAACTTGCACTCACTTTTTTCAAACTCGGGAAATCTTTGAAAAACTTAATCTGGATCTTCTTCACTTTAGTAGGGTCTTTACACTGAAATAAATACTTTACCCTAACATCGGCATGATCATCGTCGTGATGTTCATCGTGTTTCTTATGTTTATGATCCTTGTCATGCTTGTCATGTTTCTTATGTTTGTGATTCTTGTCATGCTTGTCTTGATGATCGCCATGTTTCTTACGTTTATGATCCTTGTCATGATGCTCATGGTGTTTTTCATGTTTATGTTCTTTATCATGCTTATCGAGATTATCATGATGATGACCATGTTGGTCGTGCTCGTGTTCATGATGATGATCTAAATCTTCTAAGTCTGCTTCCTTAAGAGAACAAACAGCATCATCAGGAAGTTCTAACTGTCTAGTGGCATTTTTTAACTTTTCTGATGCTTGCTTCCAAAGATCTTTTTGCTTTTGCGATTTCGGTTTATGTTCAAATCCAACTAAGTCGTTCATCGGAATCTTTGCTTCCAACTGCAAATTTTTTCCATCTAATACCAAGGTTAGCTCAGCTTCTCCATGGACATGTGCTTTTACATCACGCCTAGCAAAAGCTTGGCTACCACTAAAAGTAAAAAACAAAAAAACCGAAAAAAGTGATAAAACCTTCATATATCCTCTTTAAAATAAAGCTGTTTATAGTTTAACTTTTGATTTCTATCGACTTGCAAAAAATCAAATTGCGCCTGAAGAATATCATAGCAAGGAATAGCTAAGCCTGTTATCTTTGACAAGCAATAATTGCAAAAATTTAGCAGCTAACTAATTAAGGCTCATAAAAATGGATAGTTACAGCTCAGAAAAACACCAAAAAGCAATTAAAGCCCTCAAAAAAAGTGGGCTCAAGGTGACTAAGGCTAGAGAAGCTGTAATCGATACTTTTTGCCAAAGTAATAGACCCTTAAACCATAAAGATATTTATCAACGTATTTCAGAAAAAGGTACAAGTTCCGCAGACCTCACTTCTGTTTACCGCACTATTGAAATCTTTAAAAAAAATAATCTGATTCATGAAATTCAAGGGGAAGGTTATCTACTTTGCTTACACCGGGAATGTGGTTCCCAAGCACACTTACTGACTTTTTGTACCAATTGTAAGTCTAGCAAAGAGGTCCATATACCAGATCCGATATTTAGTCCTATTCAGTGGTATCTCCGAGAGCGAATGCATTTCCTTCCCAGTGAACATCATATTCAGATAGAAGGTTTCTGCAAGCTCTGTCAAACTCTTTAATTAATCAGGCTTAATCACATATTGAATATTCACATCTAACTCAAGATCTGTATGCCAACAATCTTCGTTATCATTATCACCTGTAGCAATTGCAGAAAAATTGTAAGTGGTTTGCCCCTGTAAGTTTGCTGATACTGCAGCCATAGCAGCAGTATCTACTGAAAAGTTTACTGCTCCTTGCTTATCATGACCAGGAAACATACAGTTGGAGTCATCCCCAAGACAGTACCTATCACCATCAAAACCATATTTTTTGCCTTTAATGGTATCAAAATTCCAATAGTAAACTCCATCTTTTTTCGGCATTTTTCTTAGAAGCTCATCATTGCTAAGCATGAGTATGTAGTCATCAATGGTAAAAATTAGAAAATCATCATATTGAATTTGATCTTGTTTTGAAACGATTTCCATTCCGCAAATTACAGCATTTTTTGGTAGTTCTACCTGTCGAGTTTGCCACTCTCTCGCTTGTAAATAACGATCTTTACGATGTAGGTTTCCAGAAGTTAAATCATCAAGATTATCTTTGTAGTGATGTTTGTGATGGCGCATAGGCTTAAAACTACAATCTACTCTTTCTGGATAAAATAGCTCTTGCTTCAAACTAAAGAGTTCATAGCGCTCACAGGCATCGATGACTACATCCTTAGGATCTTCACATTCATGAGTATTGCCACTGTCTGTATTGCCACTATCTGTATTGCCACTATCTGTATTGCCAGCGTCTGTGTTACCAGCATCTGTATTGCCAGCATCTGTATTGCCAACATCATCTGTATTGCCAACATCATCTGTATGACCATCGGTTTCAGAATCATCAGTATTGGGGTTCTGCCCTTGAGCATCTGCGTCATTTCCCGGTTCCACATCACCTGCTGCGGCAGGAGTTGTTTCTGGCTTTTTTTCCTTTGTAGCTTCCCCAATGAAACTAGCCTTAGAACATGCGAAAAAACTGCTTACTATTAGTAATAAAGAAAAATATCTCAGATTCATTGTTTGTGCCCCTTATAAACCCATTCTTTGAATTAGCCTTAACTATCTTAAATCATGCAACATCTACTCCAATTCAATAATAAATCTAAGTATTTTATAACATTAGATTTTTTCAGGTGTATTATTTAATAAAAGTGTATATAGATTTGATATGTAAAAATTTTAAACGCTTTTTTCAATACTAATTTAACAAAAAGAAAAACAAACAAGCAAACCACATTGATGCTTAAAATGAACTTATTAATGAAAATAAACAGAAAAGATGTTCTATAAATTTCTGAAATATCTTATCTAATCTAAAGATACAGGGATTTCTGCCGATGGCATAAAAAACAGGCGGGAGACTTGCTATCATGAAAAAAGTTTTGATTGTTGATGATTCTGCGACCATTAGGCAACAGGCATCATTTATTCTCAACAAAGAAGGTTATGAAGTTCTGGAAGCCGAAAATGGCGAAGAAGGCCTAAAGACCATCGGGGAAAATACTGATCTTACATTCATCATATTGGATATTAACATGCCAATAATGAATGGTTTAGAAATGCTGGGAAAAATGCGGGAAAACGAAGATTTCAATCACATCCCAGTCTTTGTTCTTACCACCGAGGGTGACCCTAAAAAAATTGCTGAAGCTAAAAGCAAGGGCGCTAATGGTTGGATGGTCAAACCCTTTGAACCAAAAGTACTTGTGGAAATCATTGGTAACTTTTCGGGCTAATTTTGCATCCAATTGCTCAGCAACTTCACTTCACTTTTTATAAATATAAGTGGATAAGATGTTTTGTAAAAAGTACCACACCAACAAGTTTACTCCACATTTTTTCTCTGTTTAATCATGTTTAAAAATCTTTGAAAGAATCTTACCACAGGTGGTGACCTCGTCAGCCTCCCTTCTGTAGATTTAGCACAAGAAGACAATGGCGATTGGGGATGAACCAGAAATTATGGACAAGCCTCAAATAAGGAAATGGCTGACGATGGGTAAAACGATTCATTTTTGCAAAAAAAATCGGTGCATTAATAAAAAAATTAATTATCTAAAACTGAAACACGATAACTTATAGCATGTGCTAGGTTAGAGGATACCAGCACAATTGAATATAGCTTGATGAGGTTCGTTCGGGCAGCCTCATCAAGCACCCCCTTCAGCTAGTTTGGCTTTCAATTCTTCGATCTTCTTGATGCCTTTTTCGAAGTCTGGATATTTCTTTACAAGCCTATCTAAGATCTTTATTGCATCTTGTTCTTTTTCACTTTGAGCAAGCATAATTGCTTTGTTGAATAAAGCTTGCTTATTGTCAGGATCTAGCTTTATTACTTTATTGTAAAATTTTTTAGCCTCATCAAGTTCACCGCATTCTTTCAACGACAACGCTAGTTGATTTAGGTAGGTGATGTTATCAGGCTCCTTTTCCACAGCACGTCTGATATATTTAGCTGAGCTTTCATAATCCTTTAAGTTGTAGCAAGCCTGACTTAAAAAGTCATAAAGTTCTTTGAAATGAACTTTTTTAGTTAGGGCGCCTTTCAAAATATCTGCTGCTTCCTGATACCTGCTTTGACCAAACAAAGCCTCACCGGCTTTTTTATATCGGTTGGGATTAAGGGGAGACATGCCTATTCCATGCCGATAAGCAGCAATACCTTGATCATAATCACCTTGCTCAAGGTAAATATCACCTCTTAAACTGAATATATGCACATACTGATCGTTCTTTTCCTGGGCTGACTCTAGCAGCTTAAAGGCCTGCTCATACTCTTTCTTAGCAAAAGAGACCTTTGCCAATCCTACAAGTGGCCTGGCTGTATTAGGAGCTGATTCACGCAAACGTGTATATATTTTTTCGGCTTCGTCTGCACTCTGGCTGCGGAGTTTTTCTTTGGCAAGCTCGTAAACTTTTTCGGGATTCTTTGGATTATGAAAGGTCTTAAAAGACTTTCGCAGCTTGGGAACAATATCTCCAAGCGTAAATGGCTTTACTAAGATCTCATCGACACCTGTTTCCACTGCAAGCATCAGTCTTTCCTTGCTTACCTGACCCATACTTAAGCAAAAAGGTGGTCTATTGATATCCACATCCTCTCTAATTTCACTTAGCAACTCGAGCCCATCCATGTCTGGCAGATCCATAGTACAAATGATAGCTGCGACGTCCTGCTTCTTAAGTTCGTTGAGAACTTCCATTCCATCTCGGCACTGAATAATTTGTTTAAATTGAAGTTTTTGCAGCTGGTGAACAATGATCATTCGCATGTCTTGCTGTGAATCGGCCACAATGATACGATCATTATCTAGTAAAGACGAAGGTATATTAAGATTAAATTCTTGAGCTAAACTCACCGCCACTCCTGCAAGACTGGTGTCATCTCGCCTTATCGACCTATTAAGAAGAAGATTAATTGAAAATAAAAAATGTTCTAAAATATCAGATTATTATAGAGCCCACCTCCAAGCTCGTTCGCATAAAAATCCACACCCCTAAAAGTTGTACAGCGAACACTCTTATTCAAGACTTGCACTAGGTCATGCAATTGGCTAGGAAGTAAGTTTGGTTGTAGTTCAAAAATATCCCTTATCGAGAAAAGAGAAACTAGAGGAAGTTCAACATGCAAACAAGATTATTCTTGACCACATATTTTTCTGTTTTGTTCTTCATGTCCTCTTGTGGCTACATGTTTAAACCAAATGAACGTAAAGAAGTAAAATTTCCGACTATTGGAACCCCCCAGGCTTTTGAACTCGACGACCCAGACTGTGATTTAGGTAGTACAAAACCAAAATTTTCTAATCAAGTTACCATCTGGATGATTGACAAAAATGGCGAGCTAAATAAACAAGTCTTCGATCTTTCAAATGTTTCAAGGGCTGGGCTTGAAAGTACAGCCATAAGTGAAGCATTGTACAGTGAGCAGGATATTGACCAGCGCCAGTTTACCTTAAATAGCAAACCTCAATTTGCATCCCAGTTCAAAGATAAGCGAGCGCTTAACGCCATCAAAGAAGAGCACAAAAATGGAGTCTTTAAGAGGATCAATTTTTGTAGGGAAGATGGAGGCTACCGAGCAGATTCTATTGAAAACGCGGCGCTTGCTGCATTTGTCGCAATAAATGAAACAAACAGGGTTCACAATATCTTGCAACTTAAACCTGGTACCAAGAAAAGCTTAAATAAAATAAAACTAATAGTACATCCTAAGCTATTCGCAATGGAAAGCCTCTACTTAAAAAAATACTACGTGGACAATGCTTTTTGGGCTGATTTAGGGTCTTTTCAAATTATAACCATACTTCCACACAGTCTGGAGTGGGAGGATTCAAATAAATTAAGATTTTGGGAAACCCCTGGAGTTTTTTCACATGAATATGGTCACCATATTTTTCATACCTATGGACCCAGCGTAGAATACCCTAGTAAAAGACTAATGTATCATCAGCAATTTTCCCGCATAAACAATGGGTTTAACGAAGGTTTCGCTGATCTTATTTCTTACTACAGTCTCAGCTTTAGACAGCAACTTAACCCTGCTTTATTACTCTCAGGACAAACACATGGCCATCAGAACCGTGACGTAAATACGCCCAGTCTCAAATATGAGACCTCAAGCTTTCAGCTTAGTATTTCAAAGAAGTATGACTCACTTGTCGCCGAGATTCTTGGATCAACTTTCACCTATGAATTAAATAGCTCAGATTATGAAGGATATCTTATTCAAGAATGCCATGAAAGCGGTGCAATCATGGCTTATGTTTTCAATAAGCTACTAGATGGCTATGGCTATCGGCACATGCCACATAAAAAAATGGAGCTAATAATCGCATGGCTGCACAAACAGGAGGCGTCTATGCGGATCACAGGAAATCTTACCAGCCCACATACACATCTGGATTCAGCTCTTAACGGAATGTTTGAACTTCTTGATGGAATACAAATTCAAAGTGGTCTGCAACATCTTTCAATTAAGGAAAAAGATGACTTAATTTTCGAATTATTCCCCCACTACTATTCTTCTTGGGCAAAAAAAGTTGAACAATAAACAGCACTGAAAATTTGCATGTTTACATCACCCTATGCACTTTGAATTGCGCTTGTGTATTGACCCTTTTCAAGAATACGTAGGTTCTTTGGTATTAATAAAGCAATTCCTAGGTTTGCTCGATTTGCAGAAATTTAAAAGACTATACTAAAGTTGGAACCTAGTTCTTATGGCTGCTTAAGTTCTGAGCTAAGATTAAAAGTTTAAAGTAGGTCAAAAATCCGATGATCACACGTAGTTTTAAGTATTAATCAAGTAATTTCTAGGGTTGTTCTATATTTATAAATCGATGAAACTGTGGACTTATTGAGACCTACCCGGCACTCCGAAAAGCATTTAATTCAAAGTCTTGTGCTACTTCAAATAGAGCTTTCAAGACTAGCAAAGGTCAGTATGATTGAAAGTAAAATCAAATACGAAAAAAGAACTGAAACTCGGCATCAAATCTTTGATTATCTTGGGACTCGCAAATATTTTCATGAAAAATCATTTGCAAATCTTGACAACCTTTCAAAGGAAGAGGTACGACGCATTGTGTCTGAATTAGAACTTTATCAACTAGAGTTGAGGATGCAAAAAGAAGATCTCCAAAACGCAAATTCCGATTTGGAAAAGATGCGGGATCTTTATTTTCATTTGTTTGAGTATTCCCCAGCGGGCTATTTAATCGTTGACACTAAAGGCTATATCCTTCAGTCAAATATAGCATCTCAGAAGCTATTGAGTTTGGGAAATAATGACTTAAACCACAAGAATATATGTGCTTTTACATCAAATATTGTAGATTCAGATGCACTACATTTAGTATTGAAAACTTGTGCTGAAACAGAGAAATTACAAGAAATTGAGTTCATTAGTACTCAGGGAAGAAAAATTTACGGAAAAGTTATTCCAGCAATGATTAGTGAGATTGGAGAACAGCAAATGTTTATGCTGACCATCTTCGATGTAACCAAATACTTCCCACCGGTAAAATTGGTAAGCAAGCAGACTTAAAGGTTTAATGTTTAACTTAGCAGAGGCTTAGGTATTTTTCAGACTCTCATCTTTTTGACTTTGTTTTAAATATTAAGGAAATCTGCCATTTTGCTTGTCTTCAATCCCCAGGGAATCTACCGGGAGCCTTAAGATTTTCAGGATGGTCGTCCTCTCAGGCTATGTGGAAAGAAAACGCTGTTTTCCAATGACAAAATAGCACAGCTACATTGAAAAAAATCCTGAGGGCAACAATTTTATTTCCACCTCTATTTAATTTAAAGAGTTACTATAGCAAAATGCTGAAGCTTGATCTAAGTAAGCTTTAGATAAGATATTTTTGCAGTGATGTGATATTGATGCTCGGTCATGTCCAATTTGACCCACCCAGTCATGTAAAACTGACCCACCACGGAGCCATAGGCGACGACCTTAAAAATCTCCTATCAGCTTAATATTGAATCAGCAACATTATTGAATGATTTACGATAAGAATCT
>JBGCDR010000399.1:0-3325 GCA_045105515.1 Oligoflexales bacterium | reverse complement strand
AAGGCGTGGATAGAGCAGCAGAAGGAGTATAGGAGTGAAAAATTACGTACAAAAAGGTCATACCTTAACCATTAAAGCTCCCTACTATATTGAATCTGGTCAGTTGGTGATCCTCGATAGTCTTTTTGGAGTAGCCATTGTCGATGCCTTATCGGGTGAAGAAGTGACAATCAGCACTCGTGGAATTTATGAGCTTGATAAAGACAATCAAGCCATTTCCCAAGGGCAAAAAGCCTATTACCTTGAAGACTCAAAGCAACTAACTACCTTAGAAAGTCACCTGGAAGGTGAGGAAGAGGTTTCTCATCCCTTAATTGGTATCTTTGTTTTGGATGCTAAAGCTGAAGATAAGAAAGCACAGGTGAAACTTGCAGCAGCACCCTGTTGATATCGCTTGGAATAGCCTTCTTACTGCATTCGGCGAAGAAATTGAAGTGATTCCCCGAAATGGGGAACCCTTCGAGGTCAATATGATATTTCGAGAAAACTCGGAAGAAATTGGCCCTGACTTTAGCAGGTCTTTAGTAAGAACAAACCGACCTCATTGCAAGTATCGTCCAGAAGATAAACATATAAGCGTGGGTGATAAATTAGAAATCCGGGGTAAGTTATTTAGAACAGAGGAAAAAATCCCTGATGGCTATGGAGGCATAGTTTTTGAGTTGCAGTTAATAAGTGAGGCTAATAAATGCAGTTAAGAAAAGAGTTACGAAAAAGGATAAAAGAAAGGCTGGTAAATAAGACCAAGGCATGCATAAAAATTAATGTCAATCCAAGTGAATATGACCATAAATATCCTTTTATTGAAGTCTTTACACCTGTAGACGAAAGTGAATTGATTTCAAATTCCATTAGAGCTACAGGTCACAAGCTTCAAGTTATCATTGATGTTGCTACCCAAGCAGATAAAGCAGACATTTATGATGCCCTGGACGATCTAGCAGAAGAAATAGAAACCCAGGTTGAGAAGGATGAAACCTTTGGAAACCTAACCAGCGCTTTGGTTCTTACTAAATCTGAGACGGATGCTATTTTCGAGGGCAAGCGAACCACTGGCTTCGTTCGTCTTACCTATGAAGGAAGTTACGTTAAGCAGAAAACCCCGAAAGTAGATCAAAATTTACCCAAATTCAAAGGAATTCAGATAGGAGGCATGGATGCCTGAAGAAATCATGGTCCAAGATGGGCTTGCGCCTTATCACTTCGCTGGGATGGTTTTTAATCCCTCAAAAGGTGCGCTCAATAAACAAACTCAAAGGCTTTTGGTTATTGGAAGGTACGAGCAAGGAGATATTGCTGAACCCTCAAAAGAGGGTCTACAGCAAATAACTTCTTCAAATAAGATTGCTGAGTATTATCCTAACAAGGATTCTCAAATATCTAAAATGCTTGAGGCTGTTTTTAATGCAAATCCCATGGTGGAATGTTATGCGAATGCCATTACAGATGCCGAATCTACCAAACCATCATGGGAATTTACCTTTTCAAACACCGAAGAAAAACCAAGTAATGGAGAGCTAATACTAGGAATTTGTGGCCTAGATCCAATCACCGTGAAATACGAAGAGTCGGAATTTATATCTGAAGATGGTAAGATCCTCGAAAACGCATTGAGTGTACTGACGAAAAAATTAATTGATGCACTGGGTGAACTTGAAGATCTTAATTATGATGCCTCGCTGCAGGATGGACAATTAAGCTTAACCTACAAGGATTATGTCAATAATTCTAACCAACTTTCCCTTGGAATAGAGCTTAGAGTCCCTGGCTTCAAGGTGGAAAGATCAGCTTTTAAAAGTGGAAATCGATCCACCCAAAGCATCCAGCAAGCACTTGAACAGTTACCGGAGATTCAATTCACCCAGATTGCCGGTGAGTTTAATAGCGTAAGCGATCTAAAAAAAATCAATGATGAGCTAAGCAAGCGCTGGGACCATACCCTTCAGATTGACGGTCATTACTTTACCGCCGTTGGTGGAGATGTAACAGCGATCAAGGCAAGGTACTCCGAAGGGGAAAAGCTTGCTCTGACTGAATTATCTCATGTGACCGTCATGGCAATTAGCGATTCCCAGCTCGATCCTGCAGTTTGGGCCGCAAGCCTTGCAGCGGTGAATGCTAAGTATGTCAGTAAGCCTTACCTGCCATACACCTCACTGGAAATACCTCTTCCTCGTAGTACTCATGCTCTACCAGCAACGGAGTACAAGCTTGCAGAGAGGAACTTACTTTTAAGGTATGGAATCAGCACTCATATTGTGGAAAGTGGCAAAGCTAAGATTGATCGCTTAGTTACCATGCACTCAAAAGATCCATCATATAGGGATCTTAACAAAAAGCAGATCCTAAGCCATTTGCGCTATGATTTCGTCAAGTTTCTTAAAACCATGTTCCCACGAAGCGCCTTATCCAAGGATGACACCCAGGCTGATGGGGATGTAGTTACCCCTAAATCTGCAAGGGATCTTGCAATAGCAAGGCATATGAAATGGAAGAAAGAAAAGTACGTTCAAGACCCCGAGGCAAGTTTTAAAAATCTAGTCAATGTTAGGGTGGATGAGAATGATGGGGAAACCCTCAGATTTTTCCTTCCTGTTCAGCTTATGGGGCAGCTACGAAGAACCATTACAACCATAGCATTTACTCCATAAGAGGTGATCGATGAGAATTGGAGGCATATTTTATTTAAAGAAAAACGGCAAATTGCTGGTGACTACAGAGGGAGAATTTACCTTCAATCTTGGCAAACCTAAAAGGCAAGCTGAGAAAAATGGAGCCCTTGGGGTTGCTGGTTTTTCAGCAGAAGCCCAGGTTCCATACGTCGATGGTGAGATCTATGATGTTGAGTCCTTAGATGTCAATGACTTGCTAGACACTGAGGATGCAACGATCACACTAGAACTCTACAACGGAAAAACATTTTTCTTATACTCTTCCAGTTATTGTGGGGAGGGTGAAATAACAACCAAAGGACGTTTAAAAGTCCGATTTGAAGGCATGGAGGCCGATTTAAAAAATGACTGATGCAGTAAAAGTACACGTAGACGGTGAAGTTGAGATTGATTTCGATCCATATTACATGGAGCTAGAAAAGCCCATCAAGTTTGGAAAAGATTGCATTGAATCATTCAAACTCAAAGAGCTGACTTGCAAGGATATGAGGGCCATCAATGCTAATGGCAACATGCAGGGTTGATTCAAGTAAGCTTTTAACCAAATTTTGAAGTACGTTAAAATGGGTTCAGCATATTTTTTTAACAAAATTTTTGTTGTCAAAAATATTTGAGATGTATTTTTTTGACTATTCAAGCATAATCTAACAATG
>JBGCDR010000398.1:0-4370 GCA_045105515.1 Oligoflexales bacterium | reverse complement strand
TTCAGAAAGAGAGAATGTCCCCTCATCGTTTGATTGAAGCAGCATAATAAATCCTAAAAAATAAGCATATTTTTACCACACGAAGATATTTAATTGCCGAAAATATGGTATTTTTCACTTATCACTGGAAAATAAGAAGATTATTTAAAATTAATTTCAACCGCGATAAAAAAAACTGAGTTGCAAAGGCAAGAATTTAGTTTCCGACCAGACACTACTTAGGTTCAATGGCTCAACTTGAAGTCTTTGCCTTTCAGATGCTATTGCCTCATTACGATTTAGGATATTTCTTTCATAGGCTTGTCTTATTTTAATGCTTAAATCACTTGGAATTTGATTCGTGCAGTTTGAATATTGGTTCTTCTCTTTTAAAGGTAATATTAAATCTGTTGAGCACGACCCACAGGCTAAAATTAACAATATTGAAGGTAAATTCTTAAGTGTTTCCATTATAACCTCTTTAAGTTCATATAGTGTCTTATCGGTATATTTATTTTGGTCATGAACAAATGTTATAATACCTTGTATATATTGATATAATAATCTCAATAGATTCAATTAATATAAAATATATGGTTATAAATATACTGTGTCAGTTGAGAGGGATCATTATTTCCGTAAATTAGAAATATTTATAAAAACCAAATATTTTTGGCCAGAGATTATGAATCGACTTATTTCAGACTCTTAGCTCAGTAGAAAGTTTGGAAATTGACAAAGCAAATTCAGCTGTAGATACTAGCCACATTAAGCTACATAGGTTTGTTTAGCTACAGAAAGGAATAAATCATGGCTTCACTTAATAGAGTTACCCTTGTTGGAAATCTCGGACAAGATCCAGAGCTGAGATATACCCAAAATCAAATACCGGTTGTTAATTTTTCATTAGCAACCACTGAGACCAGAACCGATGCTCAAGGTCAAAGGCAAGAACAGACTGAATGGCATCGAGTAATAGTTTGGAACAAACAAGCTGAGAATGTACATAAGTTTCTCAAAAAAGGTCGTCCCGTCCTAATAGAAGGAAAAATCCAGTATAGAAAATGGCAAGACAAGAACGGTCAAGATCGGTATACCACTGATATCGTTGCTCAAAGGGTGCTATTTCTCGGAGGCGGGCAAGGTCAACATCAAGGGTATGGTGAGTCTGCACAAGCGACAATGGCTCAAAATCCGTTTGCATCGCACAACAATGGAAATTTTCCTCAGAATAGTCCTACCCAGAGTGGGAATTCTGGAAGTGTACCAAGCTTGGATGATATTCCATTTTAAAAGCAAATCAAATAGAATCAATCTATGTTTTTTTCTAAAGGTAACAATAATAATTCTGTTACTGTCCATTTGACATAGACTCTAAATATTGAAGCTAAAGATAATCTTTATTAGTAAAGAGTTTAATGTGTCCTTGAGGCAACTCTTCCTAACACCACCCTAGATCTTGCTTTACTATTATCAAAGTTCAATCTAGAATATTAGCTTATTTGGTTCACATCGATTGCAAAAGGAACGCAACTGACAGCCCTTGATAGCTACACATGGTGATGTGGCTATAGTTCCTGCAAAGATATGTACACATCTTCATGAGAAAAAACAGGATATAGTATGCTATATAAAATTATTTATTCAAGTGAACAAACCCGCCCTATTTTAAAACAAGATCTGTCCGAGATAATTGCATCAGCTGTAAGGAATAATCAAAAATATGATATTACAGGATGCTTGTTATTTCATAAGCCATATTTCGCCCAGGTGTTAGAAGGAGATACAAAAAAACTGACAGAACTTATTGATGTATTAAGAGTCGATACCAGACATAAAAATATAAAGGTTTCAAGCTTGATTGCGATAAATCAAAGGACATTTGGAGATTGGCACATGACTTTAGCTAGCAAAGACCCGCTATCTACTGAATTTTTGAGGGTTAATCTAGGCTTAGATACCTTTGATCCTTCAAAAATAAAAGATGAGGATTTATTTGAGCTAATCAAAAAAGTTAAATGATGGTGAAAAAGATAACTTTTTATTCCATGTTTAATAGTAATAAGAGACTTTGCCACCTACATTCTGGATTTTTCCTGCTAATTTAAAAAATCCAGAAATACCAAGATTTTTAGATTTTTGGTTCTGATACTCCAATAAAAATTCAGGTTTTCGGCTTTTAGTAGCTCCTATCAACCATGACTGTTCTCTCGCTAATAGCAGTCTATTTTTTCGAGAAATTTGGAAAACAGTCTGTATACCTAGGTTTAAACCAAGTGTCGTGTTTTTATATTTTTGCAAAGGTGCATATAACGGGATGGTTAAAAACCCTGCAAGACTGTGTTTCTCCGCACTAAACAATGTTGCAACACCGATTCCTGCTTCTGTGAAGGCTGCCAGGCATTCACTGCAATTGTAAAATTTATTTTTGCTTAAACCTATCTCGAACTTCCATGATGGCTCTGGTTCTAAAACGCTAAAAGACTTCAGTGATTGTATTTTGAGCAGGGACAAATGCTCTAAGTTTAGAGTTGTGGTGGTATAGCGTTTATTTTCCACACTGAATCTCACGTTCATAAATTCGATCAATGCATGTGGAGGATAACCAGTTACTTCATCCAGGAAATCATGATAAGCAAACCTTTGCTCAAACAGATAATAGACTGTGCGTGAATTTTTTCTGTAGACACCTCCAATACTAGTTCTTGCAGTACCATGACCTAGGTCAGGCTTTTCGCTAAAAGGAATCTGTATCGAAAGTTCTTCAGAAAAATGATTTAGTGACGCTCGCGCTTTAAGAAGCTGAAACTTGAACTTTTCGAGATCTACATTTTGATCCTCTTTTTTCAACAGGGAGGGCGCAACAAATTCAGTAAAATCAAGTGCGGCATCATAAATTTGTGCCGATTCCTTTTCGGAAAATAGGGAGTTGATATTTTTGAGGCTTCTACTTGCCAATAGGATATGTAGGTGTTCGTTTTGAGCTTCGCTAAGATTTTTTTGTCTCAATTTAAACTTGCGATACAAAGAAGATCGGAATAGTTCCTCTACGACAAGTCCTGGAATATCTTTCAATACCTTAACGGTTTCTGAAGGTATGACCCATGGAGGTAAAAGATTGAGAATGTCCAAGTTTGGTTTAGCTACTTCCAGCAAAGCTAAAAGCTGAAAGGAACAATTTTCAGAAAAAAAATAATAGTCGAAATAAGTCCCATCTAGTTCCCAAAGGTGCTGCACTAAACGGCTTTTTTCTTGCTGGTTGAATTTTAGTTGATATGACCAAAGGTCTCTAGACTCAAAATCGCTATACTCTCTAACTTTATAGAAATAGGGTAAGGCGGAAAAATGCCCTTTAAAACTTCCCGTAAGACCTTTTATAGCATAGAGGAGCGGGTTTTCAGTATCAGGTACTGCAGCAAAATTAATACCATGATCTAATAGGACATTATGTTTCTCGCCAGGGCGAGGTTTTCTTTCAAAACGCAAAAGACTGTGACCAAAAGAAGATGATGGATTATTTAAGTAATATGATGAGAAAACATACCAAACTTTCTCTGGGAATATTAATTTGAAGAACCTGGTATAATCTTGACAATAAACATTCAAATGGGGCAGATTTATCTTTTCCTTGAGCCAAGCAAAACGAGCTGGGTATTTACATATGGGGTGAACTGAGAGGCCTTTTCTTATGACTTTTTTGTGAAGATCACCAAGGGCATAAACTGTCTCTAATAGTTCAGCTTTAGGGTCGATTCTGCCATTTTTAGCTAAGAAAAAATTTGGATCATCTATACGGCTCTTGTAGCCTCCGAATGATGTTTTTTGGTAGTGAAGCAGCCTTGACCACTGAGGGTCCTGCCAAAGCTCTGAGGTAATAGCTAAAAATGGTGATATTTTTGGATGAGTATCTTGGCTGATAATTATTCCACTACTATTGGTTGCCCATCCAAAAATTAGATAAGCTCCCAAGAGTAAAGACATGGAGTAGCAAGCGTACAAACTTAATCCTTCTTGCAGAACACCATTGTCCTAGCGCTCTAACTAAACGCGGATATACTATGACAGTTTCCTTTTAAATAATTGTCGTTGATAATAACACTGATAATAGAGTCTGTCACTTCCCTATAAGGCTGATCATATTTGGGAAATACCTCATTATAGTTGCCTTTTAGCACTGACCTGAAACGTTCTCTATCTGAGCAGCCTAAAATATCTGCAACGGTATTCATATATTCACCTTGTCCACGTACTATACTGGCAAGACGAAGATTAAGCTCCCATTAACACCTACTTTCCATGTATAATCACTGAAACCGCAAAAGATATGATGTAAAAACAGAAAAAACCGCCATATAATATATATGTAATATCAACATGCTATGATTAAACGA
>JBGCDR010000397.1:0-12480 GCA_045105515.1 Oligoflexales bacterium | reverse complement strand
TCATACCTTTGCTCATAAGTGAGATTGGCAGACATAAATACCCCTTTCTTGCAAGCAGATTAGCCTCATAGACTAAACTAAATCCGCCTTCCGAAGCGATGGAATTTTTTCTTCTGCACTTAATCTAGCAATCCGCCAGTTTTTAAGATATTCATATTATTCCTATAAAAAAAGCAGAATCTCCCTATAAAGACCTCTACTATTTATGCCGATTTTGAATCAAATTCAAGAAAAAACATATTCCTTAAATTTAAGCATCACAATTCAGACCTAAAAAATAATGATCTTAAATTATGGTGTCTATTTTTTATTTGACATCAGGAATTTAATAACATTCAAATTTAGACGATTGAAAATTAGGTGAATTTAGCGGAGCAAGATAACCTAGTCTATATTAAAATCAATGAAAGTTACTTGAAATTTACAAGGTAGATTTATTAAGCATTAGGGCTTTCAGTTTTAAAAAGATCATGAAGTGAAATTGGTTCAGAACTTGTTTGTCCACCAAGCGAATGCTGAGCCAAAAACTCCTCCTCTTCCATACTCTCAAGAGGCACACATTTTTTCCAGACCCTCTTTTGTCGTTCCCACATATAACCTCTTTGCTTTAGTTCATCCTTAAGATCAAAACTTGCTCCATTTGCAAAGACCCATTTCTTTTGAATCCTTGCATTACCCAATAGCTCGTGTAAATAAGGGACGTCTTTATCAGGATCATGCATTTTTAATAGCTTCAAACTTGCCTTAGCGTCCATAAGGGCTGTATGTCCGTTGAAGAAAAATCCATGGTCTTTCGCAAGATATTCAAGCGAACGAGAGCCATGGCCTTTGTTCTTCCAATCTATTTGTGACATAGAACAAGTCCATACTTTTTGACGAGAAGCAGGAAGATATCGATCAATAAAAGCACGATCAAAACGTGCATTATGAGCGATCACAACATTCGCCTTTTCAAAGTCAGCTGCAACTTCAGTCCAATTAATTTTCTTACCTTTCAAATCAGAATCTGAATATCCCGTTATTTTCTTTACAATCGGAGACAAGGCTTCCTCAGGATCCTGCAATTGACTGAACTCTTTAACGATCCCAGTGATTCTTCCTGTAGTTTTTTCATAAGAAAATAGCACATATCCTAGATCGATAATCTTATCCGTCTGAACTATGATCCCTGTAGTTTCAACATCCAAATATAGACCAAGAGCCTGGGTGTGGGGAGTATCTACGGATGCAAATTTCAGCTTTCCGTCAAAACGCTCCAGCACAATTGTGTTCCCATCCTCCGACATTCCAAATACTTGCCGCATTGAGCTACTCCTTCTACCAAACTAGGGATTTTTCCACGATCTTGGGGCATTAAAGAGAAACAAGTATAGAAGCCTAATTACCATACTTCAAGCTTGGATTTACTTTTGGGTAGAGGTAATTGTAATAGAATTTACTTAAATTTATATGGCACCAATATTATGAATAAAAATACACATAAAATAATTACACTTAAATTCACATGTCATTTTACCGATACCTTTTATACATACGTCAAAGGTGAGAACTTTGGGGTATTATGAAGAGTAGTAGAGAGGGGTTTAAAAGCGGACATGGATCGGTCTAGCATATTAGTATCATTATTCTTTTTTTCTGTCCTTGGGTCTTGCGGTATTGAAGACAAGCTTGGAGACCCAAATGTCTCTCCAGAACTGCGCATCTTTGTTGACGAATTTTTTTCCATCTTGAAAAAAAATAAAGTTGGCGTATCTGCAATCAAATATAAAGAAATTGAGAACATAAATTTTGCTCAAACATCGTCTGATCACCTTTATGGTAAATGCACCATTGATGAAAACAAAGACAAGATAGCAAGCGTCAATATCAAGACCTCATATGTTCGAAATATTGAGATTTACATGCACAACATCGAAAAAGATTTTCCCGACCAAAGCGATACTGTCTTAAAAATGGTGGTTTTTCACGAACTCATCCATTGTGTGTTTGAAAAAGAACATGACGATTATAACAAAGGGATTATGGCAAAAGACATCACTCATGTGCTAACAAGGAATGCCATCGAAATCGGCTTGCTCATCGATTACTCACTAACTGATGCATATATCTCTGAACTAGGCCGAATCAGCCTTTAAAACAAGTCAAATGAAAGTCAAGTAGCTTTTAAGAAGCCTCTTGCTGCATGTAGTAGTTAAACTACCAGCGAATTAAGCTTGACCCCCACGTAAAACCACTTCCGAATGCAACCGTTGCAATCAGCATCCCTTTTTTCAGAACTCCATTACGTACAGCATGCTCAATACCAAGGGGAATAGTTGCTGCAGTAGTATTGCCATATTCCTGAATTGTATTGTAAACGCGCCCAGGTTTTACCTCTAATTGCTTTTCTACAGCCTCGCAAATTCTGAGGTTTGCTTGGTGGAAAAACAACAGATCAACATCATCAAGTTCCACCTGATTGTCTGCCAAGCAGTCATTGAGCGACTTCGACATATGCCTTACTGCATGGGTAAAAATGGCCCTTCCATTCATATGTGGAAATTGGAGACCCTCTTCTAACATTCCTGCGTCAATTCGCGTGGAACACGGCATTCCATTACCCGGGGCCGGACACCAGAGCATTTTAGCAAACGACCCATCACTATGAATAGATGTAGAATATACCTGGGAATCATCCTTGTTACGGTTTTCTTTTGCTTGCAGAACCATTGCAGCAGCACCATCTCCGAAAAGAATTGAGACTCCTCTCCCGCGAGGGCTCAAATCCAAACATTTCGAATGCAATTCTGCACATACAAGCAAGACATTTTTATAAGAGCCCGACTTTAGGTATAAGTCAGCCTGTGACATGGCATAAATAAAGCCACTGCACTGCTGTCGAACATCGATTGCTGGGATTCCTGGTAGCTCAAGTTTAGCCTGAAGGAAGCAGGCAGTTCCTGGAAACTCATGATCTGGGGTAACTGTTGCCACAATGATCATATCAATAGATGCTGGATCAATCTGGGCCTGTTCTATCGCCTTATGAGATGCTTTTAAAGCCAAATCAGAGGTCGTTTCTTTCGGGTCCGCCCAGTGCCGAGTATGAATACCGCACCGTTTCTTAATCCACTCATCCGAAGTATCCAAGACTTCTTCAAGTTCTTGATTACCAACAACTTTGGAAGGTAGATAGCTCCCAATTCCAATCACTTCGCTGCAAATTCTCATAAAATATACCCGTTTTTTCCTAAGAGGCTAAGTCCCAAAATTTTTGGTTCAGCTATTAATTATATTTGTTTGTTATTTTACTAAACTAGTCAATACCTCTCGCTTTTGCTATTCGAAAATCCCAACTATGATTGTTCTGCCAAAGGGATCTTGTCGCATTGACACGCGAGAAATACTCAAAATTCAGAGAAATGTAAAAAAAATGTCATAAGGAACGCCATGACATGGCAAGATCTTATAGCTTGTCCAGCTCAGCTAAACGTTTTTCGAGCTGATTGACCTTTTTAATAAGATCGGGGAGTTTTTTAATCGCAATGGCTTGCTTTCTCCAGTCCAAAGAAGGGACCACGGGCATACCCATATACTCTCCTGGATCTTTTTGAGATTGGGTAAGACCTGCTTTAGGACCAAGTACCACGTTGTCTCCTATTTCTAAGCCAGGGCCGACTGCTGCTTGGCCTGCAGCAACAAACCTCTTACCGATTCTAGTGCTTCCCGCAACACCAACCTGTCCACAAAGCATAGAGTGTTCTCCAAGTTCTACATTGTGACCAATATGAACTTGAGAATCGAGCTTGGCTCCTTTTTTTAGGATAGTTTGAGCAAAAGTTGCTCGGTCTATGGTGGCAAGTGGACCTATTTCACAATCATCTTCAATTCTCACTGTTCCTTTTTGCGGAATCTTAACATTGCCTTCGGCAGATGGTGTAAAGCCGAAGCCATCTCCTCCCAACACTGCGCCTGCATGAATAATGACTTTGCTCCCAAGTTTTGTTCCGTGCATCAAAACTGCACTGGGGTAGATGACAGTATTTTCACCTACAGAGCAATCTTCGCCAATGTAAACGTTTGGGTACACATAGCAGCCCTTTTCCACCACTGCGCGCGGGCCCACATATGCCAAAGGATATATAACTGCGGTTTCATGAACCTGCGCATCAGGGTGGATAAATGCCATATTACTGCGTCCGCTAAAACTATGCTTCGTCTCATAAAAAAGCTGGCTGGCAAGAGTCATGGCAAGACGTGGATTTTTACAGACGATCTGAGCCATTGGCACTGATTCCAGTGCTTCACCAATGATGATGACGCTTGCTTTGCTATCTTTAACTTCATGAGTCATTCGTGGGTTTGTGAGAAAGGTTACATGACCTTCTTCTGCCACATCGATAGGGGCTAAATCAACAATATCCAAGTTAACCAACTCTTCTCGCCCCTTTGGAATCTGAAGAGAAGCACCAAGGTAAGCTGCAAGTTCCTGAATTTTCATATACTATAATCTTCTCATTGAATGAACATAATGCCTCAAGAGGCACAAAGTTAACCAAGCATACACCAAAGACCGCATATAGCAAGCTCCAATTAATGAAGAAAGGTCTTAGAATGCCTAAATTACCGAGCATTGACAAGAACAAGGTCTGCATCATCATTCCTGCAAAAGACGAGGCCAAAAACCTACCACATTTTCTTCCGCAATTGGTTCAGAACTACCGAGTTGTTTTGGTAGACAATCTTAGTAGCGATGGCACTGCTCAAATAGCCCAGCATTTAGGAGCTGAAACCATCTTCTGCCCAACAAAAGGATATGGTATTGCCGTGCAAACCGGGATCAGCAAATTATTGCACGCAAGTGGGCAATCAGCTCTGCCGCATGTCCTGGTAATCCTTGATGCCGATCTAAGCTCACCTTGGGAAGCTATAGCCAAGCTTACCGAGCCTATTTTATCGAATAAGGCAGATTTTGTTTTAGCGCAAAGAACCATTCTTGAACCAGGATCAATGCCTTGGCTTGCAATTATGGGCAACTGGATCCAAGCTCGAATCATCAACTTACTTACAGGATCTTCTTATCAAGATATGGGCCCGCTAAGAGCACTTAGTATCGATTCTTACAAGAAACTTTGCATGCAGGATAAAAATTGGGGATGGAATGTTGAGATGCAAATCAAGGCAAAAATGCTTGGGCTAAGAATCGAAGAGCTTCCTATACGCTATGCAAAGAGAAAGTTTGGTGAATCCAAAATTAGTGGAAATTTAAAAGCTTCATTAATAGTGGGAACAAAAATTTTGTATTCCCTCTGCTTCTATTATTTTATAGGACTTGATTTATCAAAGTCGAGTAGACTAGAAACAAACAAAGTTATAGACCAAACACAGTAAGGAGTGAGTATGAAAAGAAAATTGTTGTCCATATTTGCATGTATAAATATTTTCATAAATTGCTCCTTCAATGAAAAAACCGATTCGGAATCAGAAACTGGATCAGAAACTGGATCAGAAACTGAAACTGGAACTGGATCAGAAACTGGAACTGGATCAGAAACTGAAACTGGATCAGAAACTGAAACAGATCCTGAAACGGCAAATCTTAAATTAAGTACATACGAATCTGAAGTGTTCGACCTCATCAACGATCACCGTCTTAAAAATGGTCTTAAAGCACTAGTTTATAGCTCTGTAATTCAGAAAGAAGCTGAAAATCACAGCTCCAATATGGCTGAAGGGCTTTCCGAATTTGGACATGATGGATTCGATGCCAGAAGTCAAAATATTAGAAGAAAGCTTGATGGTATTAGGTCATCAGCCGAAAATGTGGCCTATGGTGCCTATCCTGCAGAAGATGTGGTAGAAGGGTGGCTTAATAGTAGTGGTCACAGAAAGAATATTGAAGGAAATTACAGTATTGCTGGCTTAAGTGCTAAGCAAGATGCAAACGGACGTTGGTTTTATACTCAGATTTTTGCTAACAAGTAAGCGTATTTTTTTGCCTGCGCTGAAATCAATTGATATAGAGTAAGTGAAAACCACTTTAATAACGACAAACCAAAGATATCAAGATGTTTCTAAGCAACTTCAACGATCCAAATGTAATGTTAGCACTCATATTCCTTTGGATCGTAAAAATAGTGCTGATATGCTACTTATTTTATAAGTTTTGGATGGGAAAAATCAAATCTACAGAGCTCCCAAACCACGAACCACTGGATTTTCCCAGCGTGTGCATCCAACTACCAATTTATAATGAACCTAAGCATTGCCAAGATCTGATAGACTGTATATCACGACTAGACTGGCCTCAAGATCAACTAGAAATTCAAATTCTTGACGATTCTAATGACGTCAGTTCTAAGCTAATTGCTGTAAGTATTAGCACTATAACTGCAGCAAAGCCTGACTTAAAAATTAAACACTTAAGACGTGACATCAGGCAAGGGTTTAAAGCAGGAGCATTAAACCATGGTTTCAAACAGTCTAAGGCCGACTATTTTGCCATCTTTGACTGTGATTTTAGGCCTAGCAGCAGTTTTTTAAAGACAACAATCCCGCAATTTAAGCATAAAAACAACATAGCTGCAGTACAAGTTCCTTGGGGGTATTACAATGCAAATACTAACATTTTAACCTGGATCCAAAGCTTGTTGCTCATTTGTCATTTTCACCGCGATCATCGTGGACGCTTCGCTCGTGGTTTTCCCTTCCACTTCAATGGCACAGCTGGAGTATGGAAACGCAGCGCTCTTGAACACCTAGGGGGATTTTCTGCAAATACAGTAACCGAAGATCTTTTTTTAAGCATGAAAGCTTGGATTCATGGATATAGAATTTGGTACGCAAATGTTGACTCGTGCAAATCTGAGCTTCCACCATCCTTAGCAAGTTTTTTAATCCAACAGCGCAGATGGGCAAAAGGAAACGGTCAGGTCTTGCGTCTACTTGGTAAAGAACTAATAGAACGACTGCCCTTTGCTTTTCACATTAGGTTTGACACCTTGCTCCAACAAATGGGCTATGGAATTTCCAGCATTCTCCTTTTAATTTATTTTCTTTCTCCCATTTGGATAAACACTTATGGGCAATGGTTAGCCTATAGTAGCGAACTTAACTTCTTGAAGCTTTGGGACACAGGCCTCTGGATTGGAATCTTTAGCTGTTTCTATCTATTATTCTTCCCCCAAAATTCCTCCAGTAAATACTACACTCATTCTCTCCCTCCATTATTTTTCCGATTATTCCTAGTCTTTTGTTTAGTTTTATTTGCTCCTCTATTTGCATCCTACATCAGCTTATCATTTTGGTCAGGTATATTGGAAAATCCAAAAAAACCAGGTTACTTATTTTTTGCACGAACTCCTAAACATAAATCGCCAAGGTTAAACCGAACGGATCAATGGATTCTAGACTCCATACTCCTATTCGCTATGATCTGTTGTGCATATGCGATCTGGTGGAAGGTGCTATTTCCCGCTCTATTTTTTTTGAGCCAAGCCATATTATTTACCTATCTTAAATTGTTTGAGATCGGACAATTTAGATCCCCGATGGGCAAACTCGCAATGAAAAATATTCCTGAATCAATAGGAACAATGAATGAGTTGTGACCAATTATCTTCTCAGAAAAGCTTAACTTCAACAGGAATAAGCTTATATTTATTTCTATTCTGTTTGAGCCTTTGGGGCATTCACAATTTATCTGCACATATAAGTTATCAGGGACAAGTCTTAGTAAACCTGGGACTAACAACAATATTATCCGGTTGCTATTTATATATTTTAACTTTGAATAAACCTAAGGTAAGCATTCAATATGGTGCAGCTCTCACCATTATTAGCTCAATTTGTGCCCCAATTATTCTCCAGACAGACCCTTTTCGATATGTCTGGGACGGCCTACATTCATTTATAGGGATCAACCCTTATCTCTATACCCCAGAAAATTCTCCATTGGTGAGTCAAGTTAAGTGGAGCGATCAAATTAATCACCCTTACTTACCCACCATTTATCCACCAGCTGCACAGTTTTTTTTTCATTTGTCAGCCTATTTTAATCCATGGACAATTGAATCTGTGTCCGATGTCTGGCGTCTCATGTTCGGCTGGAAGTTGATAGTTGGAATAGCATCATCAGGTCTCTTTTACTGCTATCAAGGTCGGCGTTGGGATCTTGTCCTACTGCATCCCCTTTTTTTATTAACTGTTATCGGGAATGCTCACCTTGATATTCTAATGATCACAGCAGTTGGGAGCTTTCTATGCATGAAATCGGCATTTAGAAGTCTTTTATTTAAAACCTTCTGGCTTGCAATCGCAATACTTTGCAAGTGGCTACCTTTGCTTTACCTACCTGCACATTTTATGTATGCTAGGAGAAAGCATAACTCCTTCAAAGCAGTAGGATCGAGTTTTTTAATAATATTGCTTGTTTTACTAAGCTCCCTCTACTTTGTTATTGATAGGAATGTTAGCTTTTTTTACTCTTTAGGCATTTATGCTCAGCACTGGATTTTTTTTCCTTATGCACATGCGATCTTCAGCTGGATATTTTCACTTTTCGGATTTCAATCCTTCATTTTATTAGGAAAGATAGCTTGTTTAGCGTTCGGAGTCTTTTTAGCTTGTATTCTAAGTTTACGTTACTGGCAAGGTAGGTTAAGCCTACGCTTATACCTACTTCTTTTAAGTGTGAGTGCTCTTGGATTATCACCCACCATTCATCCATGGTACCTACTCATCTTACTTCCACTAGGAGTGCCATACTTCAAAGTTCTACTGACACCTTGGGTATGGCCTATTTTAGGTCTTTTTTCCCAGAGCTATTATCTTTATGATAAAGAGTTACTAATTACTAGGTGGGGAGTCTACGGTCTAGTTTCTTTATGCATAGCCGTGGATGGAAAAAAACTACATAAAAAATTGAGATCTAGGCCCGTGTCCCGATAAATAAATCGATGTAGTTTCGAATAGTCTTCATTTTAAAGGGTTTAGGAATAAAAACAACTTTCTCAAAATATTTCTGATTCGCCACAGTTGATAAGAGATCAAAATATCCGGAAATAAACAAAATTGGAACCTCTCTTAAATGACTCATATTTCGAATCAATTTGATAAAATTTAACCCATCTATTTTAGGCATTTTCAAGTCAGTTACAATTAAATCAGGCTTGTTTTCTTTTGCTAAGGTAATGGCTTCAACTCCATCGAATGCCATTAGCAGCTTGGGTTCAAAACTGCCAAATTGTTTACATTCAAATGAGGCTTTGAGAGTTTCTAACAATTGTTTATCGTCATCAACCAAGAGTATTGTTCTATATCCAGAAAATTGATTCAAATACGAATCAATTTTTGCAAGCACGACATCCGGCACTTTTTCTGGAAGTGCTTTGCTAACAACTTTGGTATTCCATTCTAAAAGGATATCTACCATTTCAAGCAAGAAGCTAATCAACTCAGTTGAGACTTCTTCTTTCAACTGTGCAGCCACGAGAATGCTTTCAATTTCATGGATTAATTTCACAAAAACACCCAATTGCAAATATTGGGCATTTCCTTTTAAAGTATGGAAATAACGTAATATTTCTGGAAAAGCAAAACTTTCTTCAGCGCTTTCACTTTTAAGCAGCAATCTAGAACAATTGTCCAATAGTTCAGAAGCTTCTTCCTCAAATGTTCTAAGTATATCATCCATATTTTAAATCCCAGTTAAGATAATAATAGTCTTTTTTTCTATTTTATCATGAAGATCATGAATCTATATTTAATCAAAAAAATCAGTTATTTTTTTACATAAGAAATCCTTATAGGTTTACATCAGATTATGACAGTGCCAGCTAAAAGAAAGGTTTCGGCAGATCTGAAACAATCTTAGCACTTGGCACTCCTTATGGGTCATAAATTAAACCGTAATTTCCGAGGAACTGCAAAATTAGCAAAGTCATATGAGACACCGGCCGTTGAAGCATGAGTTTTACCAAAGCTGCATGAATCTACTTTGAACAAGCAAGTATCTATAATCTTTTCATATATGTCATATAAGCTAGCGAAGTCTTTTGAGAAAGGGAGCGAAGCAGACGAACCATCATAGAATAAGCTCCTAGAAAAAGCTTTAAAACAAGCTCACAACCACTAGATTATCAAAATTTAGCAATCTATTCTTGCCAACTAGACTAAAACAAGCTTAAGCTTACACTTTAGACTGGCTCAATCTGCAACAGTTTTAAATTTGAGCTAAATTATCTATTTAAATATTTTTTTCTAAAAAGAGGTTTTATGAATTCGCAAGAGTATAAAAAGTTAGCAATAAAGACAGAAGCAAACGATTTCAAGAATATAAAGGCACGACTAAGCGATGAAGGAATGTTAAGACTGCTCCATGGCGCGATGGGTCTTAATACCGAAGCAGGAGAATTCATGGATGCACTCAAAAAGCATGTCTTCTATGACAAGCCTATTGACAAATCAAATTTGTTCGAAGAATTGGGAGATATATTTTGGTACATGGCATTAATCTGTGATGAATTAGATTTTGATTTTGAAAAAATAATGCATAAAAACATAGCTAAATTAAAGGTCCGCTATGGCCATAAATTCTCTAGCGAAAAAGCTGAAAATAGGAACCTTAGTGAAGAACGTGATGCCTTTGAGGTTCACTAATTTACACCTAGTCTATTCGCAACTACATGAAATTATTTTCTTTGCATCTTGCCGCAATAGCTAGTTTTTTTAAATTAGCTATCCTATAATTGAATTGACCGCTGAATAACAAAATCTAGTGAGCACTTTATGAAGTTAATTTATACTTTATTTGCAGTAGCTATTTTGCTCACCGGAAACTCCAAGCAATCATTCGCTCAAACTAGTAATACAAAACCAATTAAAAGCCAAAGAAAATATATACCTACTAAACAAATTAGAAGTGCTGCCAAAACCAAAACTCCTATTGCAGTTTCAAAGAAAAAAAAAACAAAGGCTGCTCCCAAACAAGACTTCATTAAAACGTTTATCGATAAACTCGAAAATAATCCCAAATATGTGATGATAGAGTCATCATTCTCATCAGATGGCTTAGAATGGGGGAAATACTTTAAAGATTACTCCTTAGCAGTAGGTATACGCTTAAGAAACTATACTATTGGTGGTGTTTTTGCTCTGAGCAATGTGTACCGCAAATATTTCTTTGATTCTTTAAATATTTCCTTTGGTCTCAGTTTAGGAAACAAAAAATTTCGGAAAGTTCAGGAGAATTTCTTTGAAGCTGAAGTAGATCGCAGTAAAATCTATGAAAAATACAATGTCTTTGATGTGGAAAAAGAATTCCTCGAATTAGCAGCTGAAACGGGAATCGGTTTTCACTATTTTATAAATAAAAAGTTCTTTTTTGGAATCGAATTAGCAAGTATATACTTTCCCATAGCTACAATTATTGAGCCTGAACCCGTTTTTTATGAAGAAGCCAGCGAATCCGATTTGAATATGATGGATCACCAAATAAATTCTTACGCTCAGCAACCTGGCTTTAGTGCTTTAAGCCTCCAAATTTCACTCTTTCTATAAAAGAATCGCAGTTTCTAAAGTCTAGCAGCCATGCTATAGTTCCACCTGGCTAGTTTCCTGGATAAAAAAATCAATGCTGAGCCATACTGCAGAGGTGAAATATGATTCTTCCAGAGATTGAAAAAAATAGTATCAACAAATTTGCCAATGAGTTATTTGGTATAAATTCTTATGTTGAATCCTTAAATTCCTATGCAGGGCAAAACTATTGTCTAACCGATTACAATACTGGAATAAAATATGTTTTTAAGATAAGCGAGCCTGAAGAAAATTTTGATAATTTAGCTGCTCAAAATGCAATGATGCACCACCTAAGCAAAAAAAATCTTCCTGTATCCATCCCTTTGCCGGTAAAGTCAAAAAATCACCAGGAAATTATTCAAGTCCCAGATCTTGAAGAGAATCGCTATATGCGGATTTTAACTTTCTTGCCAGGCAAGTTCCTTTGTGATTTGAAAATGCACCCAAATCAACTCTTAGAACAATGGGGAAGTAGTTTAGCAAAGGTCGATATTGCACTTAAGGATTTTGACCATCACGGGTTTAGGCAGGATCATATTTGGGATTTCCAAAATATTCCGGAGCAAATGCATAAGTTCGAATTTTGTAGACATGCACAAATTAGAAAAATTCTGCAATATTATTTCCTCGAATATATTAACAATGTGGATCATAAGCTAAAAAAACTCAAAAAAGTAGTCATTCATAACGATGGAAACGACTACAATTTGTTAATAAAATCAGGGGAATCACACCCCAGTATTAGTGGTCTCATTGATTTTGGTGACTCAGTTTATTCACATCACTTGAATTCAATAAGAAAATGCAAAAATAATCTTGCCGTCCAGAATTCAAAACAAATTTGTGCTTGAAAAAAATATTTTCATCAAAATTCCCCTTCCTAAGATGTGTTTAAGAGCTAATAAGAGAAAAATCTTAAGT
>JBGCDR010000396.1:0-3439 GCA_045105515.1 Oligoflexales bacterium | reverse complement strand
GTTGATATTTTTTAGTTTCATGCCCACAGATTTCCTGAATTCATATGTAAATTCAGCATAATACCTAATCTGTGCGAAAATTGATTTTTAATATGTCTTCGGCTTGTATGACGAGTTTTTAGAGTTCAGTCAGTGCTCAGCGAGTTAGTTGATGTTTCATCCCTGAAATCTTACTCTTAAGAAATTTCTGAAGTAAACTAACTCAACTCGATGCTGTTAGAAGGTCTGATCGGTTTTTCTTGCTCAAAATCATTCTGCGAAATTTTATTTAGATCTACGGCATCTGCCACTGTGGAGGCAATAGTAACAATATAACGAATTATGGGGCTAAGCTGTGCCCAGTCGTGCATTTCAGAATCATTGTGAATTGCTGTTAACGCATCATGCGGAAGTATTTGTAAAATTAGTTTTGTAAGTTGTTTACTCAAAGTATCCTGTTTTGCATCTACTAATATTGCTCTGATTTCCAAGATTAGAGATTTTATTTTTAGCTGCATCTTAAAATTGGGTCGTTCAGTGTTGGTAATATTTTTAATTTCGCTACTTAGACTCTTAAGCTTATGGAAGGCCTTCATAAAGATAGGACTTCCGCTGCGAATCACATCTAGAGCCAGCTGATATTCAATCTGGCTCAATTGTTTGCTTTCTTGCCCTTGTCCATACTGACCGACATTACTCATCACAAGAATTATTGCAGTCAAGTTTCCACCTTCTAGAATGGGCGTCCAGCTAAAAAAGATTTTTTTCTCAACAGCACCGAATTTCATTCTTGTTTGATGGGGCAATTGTCTGATTATTTGGCGAATTTCATCGTTTCCATGTCCATAGCAGCTCAACAATTGATCTTCGATTTCCTGGATATGTGATGCAAATTCTAAGCTAGAATCAAAAATTGATTTTATCGGATTCTGTCCATCAAGTACACCTGGAGCAAAGATTTGATTCAAATGATCATTCGCACCCCAAAAACTTACTAAGCTCCCATTTTCTTTTAGAAGTTTTATTGCCGCAATGGGAAGACCTTTGAAAAAATCTTCCCATTCCAATTCAAGTTCCTGTACTTTTTCTTTTGCCTCTTGTTCACGATGCAGCATGTGGTCAATTGACTTGGAAAGAAGGAATGGATATTCATGTAACCCTCTATTCTCAACTTGGTCTTTACCGAATAATCCAGCTCTATTAACAGCAAGTTCAACATGCTTGGGAAGTCGATAGAATGGAAGAATTTTTTTTATTGTAAATCTATAGATTGCAAAAAAAGTAGCTAAATTGGTGATTATTAAGCCAAACTTAACAAAGAGCCAGAACCGGTAAAAATCACTTAATTGATAGATAAGTACCAAATAAGCAGTACTATCACTTCCCTTGTTGCGTATAATCGAGCTTCTAAACATCAGTCCATTACTTACAAGCGCTTGATCAGAATATGAAATTTTTTGCAAATTTAAGCTGTTAATTAGGGCTAGATGCTCACTACCTAAGTTCGATGCGATAACTTTATTTTTGTCTTTGAATAGATAATCAAGGCCTTTTCGACCCCCAGCTTCCAAATTGGTCGCAAGAAGTTTATTCCAATCTTGTGATCCGCTTGATAGCCGAAGTCTGACAAGCTCTGAGCTAGAAATCAGCTGATTTGCTAAATTTTTCTCTAACTCTGAGTAATTATAAGTTTCAATCAACTTATAAAGAACCATCGCACCGAAACACATCCCTAAACAAAGGATTATAGCTGCCAGCCTACGCTTACCAAACTTAAAAAATGTCATAAGCAATCCTAATTTATTTTAGGATAGTTTACAAAATATTTACTTTTTTTACAGCTACAAAGCGTAAAACAAGCAATTCAAATCCTTGCTGGATTATTGTTACGATTGGCTTGAATAAACTATTCTAATGAACACTTGGATTTAATTTAGCCATTAACTTTCCTGAGTTAGTACCATCAAAAAGCTTATTAACTGCACTTGGAATCTGACTAAGGCCCACCACAACATCTTCTTTATACTTAATTTTACCCTGCTCAACCCAGGTTCCTAAATCGGCAATTGCTTCAGGCCAACGCTCTAGATAGTCACTCGCTATAAAGCCTTGAACCTTGATCCGCTGCATCAAAATTTGGGCAAAATTTTTCACACCCTCAGGGGCTTTATTAAGATTGTAGTGAGATATCAAACCGCAAAGAATCAGGCGAGAAAATTTATTCATGTGCAAAAGACTATGCTCAAGAATCTCCCCTCCCACATTTTCAAAGTAAACATCCACCCCATCTGGGCAGTTTTCTTTAAGGGCTTCAGATATGTCTTGCCGCTTATACTGTATGCTTGCATCAAAACCCAAATTATTAAGCAGCCAGTCGCATTTATCATCAGATCCGCAGATCCCGACAACTCTACACCCTTTAATTTTAGCTATCTGGCCGACAATACTGCCCACCGCCCCAGCAGCACCCGAAATTAACACGGTTTCACCTGGCTTAGGCTTACCGATATCCAGTAGACCAAAGTATGCCGTCACCCCGGTCAAGCCATAGACACTCAACAATGAAGACAATGGCTTCGGTACAAATTTTACTGGAAAGAGCTCATTTGCACGCTTGACACTGTGGGTTTGCCAACCAATTTCTCCAGTTACTATAGTTCCCTCTTTTAATTGTGGATCCTTACTGATGAGCACCCTACCGACGCCAAGAGCCCTGATAACCGCTCCCAATTTTATGGGTTCCATATACTGTCGCATAGAACTCATCCAGATCCTATGGGTGGGATCTATCGAAACATATAGATTTTCTAAGAGTACCTCACCATCTGCAACATCCTCAACAAGCTGCTCAGAAAAACTTAGGTCATCGTCCGCAATAAATTCTACAGGGCGCTTTTCTAGGATAATCTGCTTATTCAAAACCTTCTGCATTGCATATCCTTCTTGAATGATCAATTTATAACTATCATTAGGTTCACTTAGCAGATTGCAGGTAATAATTTAATTAATTTTTCCTATATGACCTAATTCATGTATCAAATCTATGTTTATGTGCCTCAGGAAAACCTAGAAAGGCTATTGGAAGCCATGTTTAAAGCAGGTGGGGGTGTTTATGGGTCTTATGACCGATGCTGTTGGGTCACAGAGGGAAAAGGGCGATTCCGCCCATTAGAGGGCAGTGATCCGCACATAGGAAAACTTGGGGAGACCACATACTCACCAGAGCTTAAAGTCGAAATGATTTGCGTAAAAAGCAAGCTTACCCAGGTTATAGATCAAATGAAGATGCATCATCCCTACGAACAACCAGCCTACGGAGTCATGAGCACTGACTGAACTCTAAAAACTCGTCATACAAGCCGAAGACATATTAAAAATCAATTTTCGCACAGATTAGGTATTATGCTGAATTTACATATGAATTCAGGAAATCTGTGGGCATGAAACTAAAAAATATCAA
>JBGCDR010000395.1:0-5491 GCA_045105515.1 Oligoflexales bacterium | reverse complement strand
TTATAAAGCATCAAGTTGGCCTTGATAGGACAAAAATAAATTAGTACGAAATAGTTGAATTAACTGATGTGTCGGAAAATTTAAACAAGTAGTTATACTGACTCAATTAAGAAATAAAAGCATTTCGGTCAATGCTCCAGACAGACGTTAAGATAGATACCTTTTTTATAAAGAAAATAAATTAAAATATTTTTTACTATCTGGAGCCACACTATGAGAATAGTAGTATTTGTCGTCCTGGCTATGATGTCTAGCCACTTGTATGCAAGTTCTAAAAAACACAAGGATCATAGAAAAAAATTCGGCTATGAAGTTAATAAAACTTTATTGCTCGACCAATTTCAAATGGGCGATAATCTTCAGGAAATTAAAGAAGCTGCTAGAACTGCTGACGAAGATCGCCAGAGTCAGGGCAAAAAATACTCTTGTAGAATCATTTATGAAAATACTCCCATCAGAATACTAAATGAAAAATCTATTAGTTGGGTCGAAGTTGAGGTTAAGAAAGGTGTCTGTAAAGGCGCAAAAGGTGTGATTAAAGCTACAGATATCAGAATTCGCTAAGGAGCATTAAAATGAAGATTTTTTTAATATTTATCAGTTTTATTTTATCTAACGCAGCCTTGGCAACTGGGCTAGAGTTTAAGTGCAAAGTAGGTGAGCTAAGACCAAGATTAGAAAATAGTTATCAATTCAAACTAGTTGATTGCCAAGACAATATAACAACACCTCCTGCTTGTGGAGCTGACAACGTTCTTTTACCTGCATTTGATTCATCGACAAGTGGTGGTGATGCTATGATTAAATCTCTATTATTTGCAAAAGTAACAGGAAGATTCGTCGAAGGTAAAATTAAAAAGACGTGTCCATCGTATCAACCGGATGCACCTGAGTTAGATTATTTGAACATACTCGATTAGTAGTGCAGACAATTAAGAAAACTAAACTTTAAACGATTGGACTCGATACTATGATTCGCGTGATACTTATAGTGATCCTTGGCACTTTGCAAGGAGTTTCTTTTGCTGCAGACGTACTTCAAGAAAAAAGAGATGAAGAGCAGGTAGTTATTAAGAAAGAGCAATCACTTAATGATAGATTAGACGGTTTGGGGGATAGCAATGATTCTCTAGAAAAAGAGATTGAAGCTATAAAGAAAAATCAACAGATCTTAAAAGATGAAATAGCTGCACTTCAAAAAGAAATCGAAGAATTCAAAACGAATAATCCAAATGCTGATTTTGGCCAGATAAGTGAGTTGTATAAAAAAATCAACGAGAAAAGACAAGAATACTCAGAAATAATCAACAGAAAAAATGAGATATTTTCTGATCTATCAGCTTTGCAAAGAAGTATTAATGGGCTTATTGGGAGCTATTGCTTCTATGAGAGGAGAGAAAAATATCAGTTTTCGCAGATAGACACCATCATTAACATGCAAAGAGAGAAAATAATCCGCTATGACTTAGCAGAACTAGACGGAAATACGATTCAAATGGAATCCTTGAGAGATGCTATTTATGCAAAGCACAAGGCCATTATTGATGCTGGAAAACCTACAGTAGCACTATCCTGCTCAAATCGAATAACAGCTCAGTATTTACCAAGTAGACAGCTTTCATCTAACAATGGTGAAATCAATGATATGTTGGAATATAAGGTTGTTGAAACCTATGATTTGGCCGCAGCTTTAGTTGAAGATATGAAATCAAGAAGAGAACAACTCATAATCTTGCTTATGGCAATAATTGATTAACAGGTTTGACATGTTTAAAATAATTATAATTTTATTTTCAATATTCTTAATAGAAAACCAAGCAGAAGCAGCTTGTGGGTTTAACTGCCTGAAGAAATCAGGTGAAAAAATCCTCAGAGATCCTGCAGGTGCATTGGCTGATTTTGAAGAACAACGACGCAAAGATATTGAAAATCTTGGTGAAGCTGCTAAACGTGAATATGACAATTTGGTAGAGAGTATTGAAAAAACAGAAATAAGAATACCCGTATTAGAATCAGCGATTACTAATATCACTACTAAAATAAGAAAACTAGCTGGTAAAAAAGTTAGCGCGGAAAAAGTAACCCAAGATTTAGTTGAGACCAAAAATAAGGCTATTGCTAGCAAGAATACTATTCTTAATACCACATCTGAAACTTTTGAAAAAACTAGAAGTGGACTTGAAGGAAGTCTAAATGAAGTCACTCAAAATATTACTGCTGTAACCAAGCAAGTTACCCAGTTAGTTCCTGTATACAACGAGTATACAAATGCTGAGAAAGCTATCAATAAACTTAAGCAGGATATGCTCAATGCAAGAGCAGAATCTGTAGATAACATTCTTGCAAATGTAACATACCTCAAAGGCTACGCTAGTAGCTTCCAAGACTATTTCCACTCCAAAGATAAAGCTTGGCAAGACTGGTTTAACAGTAAGAATGATGTTACCAAAAGCTGGATTTCTGTACAAAGCGATTCCTTTTTAAATACTCTGGCATCCACTCCAGGTGATTTTCAGGATTGGTTTGTGGAGCAGACGCCTAGTTTTAAGGATCTCGTAGTTTTCAATCCAGACTTACTTAGCTGGGATAGCGATAGCCTCAAAACATTTGCCTCATTCAGCATAGAAGATGCTCAATTTATTATTGATAATCGCAGCTATTTGTCTGCTGTGTCAATCCATGATTTAAATGATTATATGGCTCATATTGGAAATATCATTGCTGTAAATGGACAAGAAGCTGGAGAGATCATTTCTCAAGAGTTTAAGTCGTGCGTATTGAATGGTGGTTGTGATCTAGTCAAGCATTGTCTTGAAACAAGAGTTTTGTGTAGGGTTGTTCCTGGTTATTCAAGTGCCAGGGCAGAGGCATTACATTATGTGGAAAAACGTCAGAATCTGTTAAAACTGATGACTTCAAAATTACAGAATGCTAGAGAGAAAGTTAAAGCAGAGATTCTATCGGGCCTATTTCTCACTGACGATGATTCAGAACCAGCAACAACAACTATAACAAATGGAGACGGTGGATCACTAAAAACAATTACCGACAACAAAGGAAATACTGGGTTTATAGTTACTTCTTCAGACGGAGAAACTACTATTATTGGGGTAGACAGTGAGGGTGATATAAAAGGAATTAGAACTATACCAGCATCGACACCTACATACGAAGAATCTTCACCTATTGAAAGTAAATCCATTGATCAAATTGCTAACGACTTTGAATATAGTATACCACCTATAGAACCACCCTCAACAGATCAAAGCACAACCAGCAACGATCCTCAAGGCTCAGACGGAGATTCTGAACCATCAGGAGGTTTTGATCCTAATGCCTTCTACGGCAACTATGCACCGCCAGAAGAGGTGTTTACCGGTCCGGTAGTTAATCTTGAAAATTTGCTTGATGATGGTCATTTGCTTCCGCAAACAAATTTGGGTTATTCCAATTTTAGTGAATTTGAAAACAACAATCCTGAACCGACTTCTGGATCGTCAACTTCCGGAGCTCAGGGTGATCAGTGGGCTAAATCACTACAGCGAATGGAGAAATTAAGAGACTTTGAAAAAGAAAGATATGAGCATCTCAAAAACACTTATGATAACTCTAACTGGGCAAAAGAAGATCCTAGTCTCTATGAAATGAATGCAAGGGACTTCATGGATGGAGGGGCCTTTGACAGTATTGCCCCCAAAAATGTTAGAGATGTAATCGCTGCTGATATTAATTATGGGCGTGAACTTCTAAAAGATCAGCTAAAGATTGAGAGAGATGAATTAGTTAGTGATTATCAAGAAAGACATGCTGATGTTATTGCAGCACAACGTATGGCCAAAGTTGAGGGTGGTAATGTTGAGGTTTCTACTCTTGATATTCATGCTGAGGGAGAATCTTTACTTGACTTAGCAAAATTTGCGATTGATGACAACGATCTAGCCTTTGCGACTGATGCTCTTAAAGCTTCTCGGGATGTTCTTGAATTTGTAGCTGATATTGGAGTGGACTTCATTCCTGGTGTTGGAAATGTCAGAGCTGCTGCCGAATTAGCCGCTGGTAAGAATCTAATAACCGGCGAAGATTATGATAACTGGGACTATGCGTTTGGTGCTGTTGGAATAATTCTTCCAATAGCTGGCAAAGCGGGGAAAGCCTTCAAAGCATATTTCAAGGCAGCTGATAAGCTTCAAAATGCGGACCATATATCAGATGCTACTAAAACCCTGGTCAAGAAAAATACTGATAAACTAGATGAAGCTGAGAATGCTTTGGCCAATGCAGCTGATTGTCTGACGCTAAACTTAACGTGCTCTGGTGGTGATATATTTAAAGGTGCGAAGCTTGATGAAGTTATTGAAACAGCAAATAAAATCGGTATTTCGGATACATCGAAAGTAATACAGTTAGCAGAAACAACGAGCCAGACTGGGACCGAAGTACTTTCTGGAGTAAGAAAATCTGAAAGTTTCAAAAGAGCCGTTAAAGCTACTCCAGCCGATAAACTAATGTTTTATAGGAGTAGCGTTGGTGAAGCAATTCCATCTACAGGTTATAGATATGTACCTTCTTCTGCTGCATATTTGGATGAACTAGTTTCTACAGGAAGAATACCAGCAAGATCCCCTACTGCTATTGATCCTTATAAAGCTACATATTTTGGATTTGATAAATTTGATGACGCAGCAACTGCATCAAGTAAATTTCAAGTGCCTCACGATGCTGCAATAAGAGTAGAATTTGATACATTACAAATTGTTGATGATGTTAGGATTCCAAATGGGAAATGGAATACTGAAAAATACCTTGAACCTATCACAAAGGATTATCCAGAACACGGTGTAGGAGGAGCTGCTCAAGCCGTTACGAATTCGGAAATTAGGGCATCGAAAATTGTTGATTTAAATACTGGAGAGGTGCTATATGAGCGTAAATAAAGATAAAATTATTGATCATATAAGAATTGCTATATCCCGTTTTAGTGATGAGATGTCTTTTTGGTCTAAAAAACAGTTTGAACAATTAATTTCTTCAACTTCGATTGGAGGTCCATATTCTTTTAATTCGCCAGAAGTTTTTGAAGCTTTGAAAAAATTGGAGTCTAATAAAGTAATTAAATTTATTGGAAATGATGATTACTTTATAATCATGCATCCCGAGTATGTGAAACAAAACCTCACTGACTATGAAATGACTGCCACCTTAAAACAAGTCGAAGATATAATCGCTAAATATAAACCATAATGCAGAATCCACAATAATCAGAGCAATTATCCTTTCGGGTTTGACTGCCACCTTTCAACACAAAAAGTGACATTAGCTCCTCACATCCATGATCTGAATCCACGCTTTATTGTAAAAGCTGTGATTGGCTTGTAAGCAACTAATATTATATACTATGATAGTATGGTGCTTATGACCCCTTCTATGGATCGCTCATGACAAATCTAGGCAGGCTTACCAGAGTTGAACCTCTACGTTCACCCAAAGCTAT
>JBGCDR010000394.1:0-22157 GCA_045105515.1 Oligoflexales bacterium | reverse complement strand
GCCATTGTTAGATTATGCTTGAATAGTCAAAAAAATACATCTCAAATATTTTTGACAACAAAAATTTTGTTAAAAAAATATGCTGAACCCATTTTAACGTACTTCAAAATTTGGTTAAAAGCTTACTTGAATCAACCCTGTGGTTTGCCTTAGATAAAATCGCTTCTGTTTTATCCAGGGTGCAGAGGGATGAAGATATGAATATCAGCTATATCGCATCTGACAACACCTCTAAAGAGGTATTAGGTGAATTTCTAGCAAAAAATGACAAGGAATTAATCGAAGCCATGGTAAATTCCGATGAATTTGCCTTCAATAGTTGTAGGCTTAGCTTTAAATTTCTCTATGGTCGTTTCGAAACAAAAAAAGAAGCAATGCTTTTCGATCAATGCATGCAAAGATTTAAGAATTCAGGAATGATTCAAGACGCTCTTGCTACGATTGCAAAAGACAAGAGTTTTTGCCAATAAGGGTTTAGGGTATGAATTTAAAATATTTTTTAATCACTATAGTATTTTTTACTTCTACAGCTTGTTTAGATGATAAGAAAAAAGGTGATGATAATGTGTTTCAAGATGGAAACAACAATAACAATGCAGATGCTCAGATTTTTGATGAAAAAAATGGCTCTCCTTCTGACAATGAGGGTAACGGAGATAGCAATAATAAGCACATTGAGGATATGAATAACAACGACAGCAAGGATGATAAGCAAGGTGATGAGGGTGGTAAACAGAACGATCAAACCCAAAAGCCTGGTAACAAAGACCAAGAGGACCTTGAACAAGCTCAGGAATATCTTGGTTTTGGAAAACGTAAGCTGGGGCTTGACAGGATAGATGGAGAGGCAGCCAAACCGGATCGGATGCGGATTAAACCATTTGGGGTACTAGCAGATGAATACCAAAGGGTTACTGGTGTTATTCCAGAATCTCTGGCTGCCTCTCGAAATCGGTTTGCTCCCCCCCCTAACAGGTGGTTTACCGAGCCAGAGAGAAGCAGTTTGACAGTCATAGCTAGTTTCAATATTTCCTACGAAGCTGCTTTAAAGTTTATTGAAAATGACCCAGATGTGATCGTAGATAAGCCGGCAAGAGAGATATGTCGTTCCTTTGCTCTGAAGGCTTGGAGCCGGACTCCTTCAGCCGAGCAACTAGCAACATGTGTAGAAATTACTTCGACAAAAGTTGAAATCAATACGATGCAAAAATGGGCCTACGCATTTGCTTCCATATTAACTTCATCGGGATTTGTAGGGTATTAAGGGGGAAATAATATGAATAAGAAATTATCAAGAAGAGAAGCGATTAAGCTTTCTAGTAGTAGCTTGGGAGCCTTATCCTTGGGGGGGCTAAGCCCGTTTAGCAATCTATTTAGCCCTTCAGCCTTAGCGCAAGGTGCTGGGAAGCAAAATAATCATGTGGTGATTATCCAGCTTCATGGGGGTTACAGTGCAAGCTTCAGTAGTGCAAGATCCTTTCTTAACCGTGATTTCGGTGGAATCACTGACAACAATATGATGAAGCTTGGTAATGGCTTGACGATGCACAATAGCTTTGATCGGTTATCTGCATCAGTTCTGCAAAACTATACTGGCACTGTTGGTTTACAGCATGGTCAATCTTCACACCCTGGAGCTAGAGCCCAGCTATTTATGGTGCAAAAAAATTTGAGCGTTCTTCATCATCTTGCCTCAGGAATGGGCGGACCAGGTTCGATAAAGTTTGCTTTTACTGACGGCGGGGGTTCAAGTATCCCTAAAGCGGGGAACCTTAACGGGACTTCGTTGCAAAAAGTTAGTGATATGGATGGTCTGATCGAAGCTTTAGGCGGTGCCGTTCCAGGTCCTTATACCCCCCCAAGCCGTGAGTTCACTACCCAAGTACTTACCGCTGCAGAAAAACTGTCAATGGCAAACTTGCAGGCAAACTCGCAGTTAGCCACCTTTGGCAATGGTTTAAGTTCCGGTATCGAAACTCTTAGACAACCCATTCAAACCTTGAATCCACAGGAACTATTAAATGCTTATAGCTTAAACAACAAGCTAGTTAGTAAGGCCTCACTGGCCTCACAATTAGCCTGCGCAGAGTTGCTGATGCTTTCCAATACTAATGTGACTTTATGTCGCCAACCTGACTGGGATACCCATGGGGACCCGAAAATGAACTTAGCAATTAGAAAAATGCGCACAGAAGTCATCCCAGCACTAGAAGTTTTTATAAGCCGAGTATTTGGAGATCCTGACAACAATATTGACCCCCTTCCCCAATTTGCAAACAAAAATGTTGTCGTTGCAATCGTCGGAGATTTTTGTCGAACAGCACCAAAGTCAGGACATGGAACGGGATTGGCTGCAACGGTCTTTTCAAAGAATATAAAAACGGGTTCCACAGCAAATGTTAATCAAAGAGGTGACATTGCAAATTCTACTCCCAATGTTGCTGCTTTTTGGTCTTTTTTAGCCTCGATGGCCGGTGCCCCACAAAATACAGTCAATGAGATTGTAAAACTCGGAGGTAATGGGACCCAAACAGGACTGAATACCCACTTAGCAAGCCTTTCTCGCCTTTAAATTTGTTAGTATTCATACACCTTACGAATAGATGCCTATCACTTTCAACCGAATAAATTTAATCTAAAGCTGTAATTTTTCCAGAGGACATAACACAACATAATTTTATCTTGCTTAGTTTTTAAGTTCATTTCTTGATTCTATTCAATCATACGTTCACCTCAATTTTGAGCATAAATTATCACATTTTTAAGTAAATTATCTATAAATCATTTTGGCTGCTAAAAATTTACCGTAGTCAAAAATGGGTCTCGTTTTATCTTAAAAATCTGCCAGAATAGGGTTTTAGGTATCTTAGATCTTTAACCAAATCTGCGTTTCTCAAGATCTCAGAAACTACATCACCCAATAAAAGAAAGCTTCATAATTACTAGTTTTATAAAAAATACTATCGCAAATCTTGTTTTCTTATGGAGTAAAAATAAACAGTAGGTCTTGAGACCTACCGAGAAAAGCTTGTTTAGAAAGGCGGATATTACGGTTAGTCATAAGAAACATTGACAGATCCGTAATAATCCATCACTACTGATCCAATAGAATAGGCATCCGTATCCTTATTTAGAAAATAATTCTTTACACCTGCATTTATTTTGAGTGAATAAACTCCCTTCGTTAAGAAGATCGCAGACTCTGTTGTTGCTCCATTGTCAGTTACAATATCAGGAGGAAATTTAAACTCGCTTGTTCCTACTGGGATATCCGAACCAATGACGACATCACCATTATTATCTAGCAGCTCTATTCTGGCACCCTCATAATCAACACCACAGATTTCTGTTAGAGTGATTTTAAAGGCAGATGTTTCTAATACATGCAGCCCTGGAGTAAGTAGTTTATGCTGTTCAGGAGCATCTAATTGACCAGTAGCACAGTCATCATTTTTTTCGTCAGTAGGAGTGAATAATCCACCGTCTTCCATTTTATCACCAAGCCTGATCCAGCTGCTCAACATAATTGAGTCATTCAACTCATCAGCACTGTCTACATTGATAATGGTACCATTAGTGTGCTCTGATTTTTTTTCGTCTTCTTCGTCGTCACCTTCATCTTTGGAATCTTTATCATCTTTGATTGTTGTAGATGAGTTAGCTTCCTCTTGATTTTGATTCGCTCCATCTGCTTTAGCTTCTAGATTCTCACTAGTAGCTGCTGAACTGTCTTTTGAGACTTGACGAAAAGTATCTTTTCCGCAGCCTACTACACCTATTAAAATTAAAATAATACCCAATACAAAACTCATTTTGTTTAACATGAAATCTCCCAATTTTTTCTCGTGTTGTATGGTGATACTTATCGACGATTGGGATTCATTTATTTATGAAAGAATATATACGATTAATTATATTGATAAAATCGGTAGGTAATAAATCAAAAAGCTTCAATATTGAGGTTCTTACGTTTAGAAACAGGTCCTTTAGAATGAGCTTTGCGATTGGAGAAATCCCTATGAGTGTTGATATTTGTAGGAGATTCCTCGATTTCACTCGGAATGACTACCTTTGCTAGATGACCACCGTTTTAGCGAAATCCAGGTCCTTTAAAGAAACTTTGCGATTGGAGAAGGAGATTCCTCGATTTCACTCGGAATGACTCCCTTTGCTAGATGACCACCGGCTTAGCGAAAACCAGGTCATTTCGACTGAGCTTTTGCGATTAGAGAAATCCCCATGAGTTTTGGCTTTTGTAGGAAATTCCTCGATTTCACTCGGAATGACTCCCTTTGCTAGATGACCACCGTTTTAGCGAAAACCAGGTCATTTCGACTGAGCTTTTGCGATTGGAGAAATCCCTATGAGTTTTGGTATTTGTAGGAGATTCCTCGATTTCACTCGGAATGACTACCTTTGCTAGATGACCACCGGCTTAGCGAAAACCAGGTCATTTCGACTGAGCTTTTGCGATTGGAGAAATCCCCATGAGTTTTGGCTCTTGTAGGAAATTCCTCGATTTCACTCGGAAAGACAGTTTTAGCAGAATAACAGATTTTTGCGCTATTGCAGCAAACTTAGAAAAAGCTTGGCATTGACTCAGGAAAGTCTGTGACTTCATAAGGAGCCTCTAATAAGGCATTGATCATGTCACAGCGTTCGGTTTTTGCAGACTGACAGTCAAGCAAAATCTTATCAAGGGTAAACTGTCGCGAAATTTGTGTATTCATGGGCTTAATAGCTTTGGATATAAAGGCATTCTCTGGAAAATCTTCTGAAGCTGGTCGTTCATTTACATGACAAACCGCACAACGACTACCATCACCCTTTCTGTTCAAGGATGTAGTATAAGGCTCCTTAAGATCTAGTTGAGAGGAAACTGGGAATTCTAGCTCTCCCTTGATAGATTCTCGATTCGAGAGAAGGTAGGAAAACTCTACCAAATCTTTACCATCTCCTCCTGGAACCACCGAAATAATAAGCTGATCGTAAAAAAGAAAAAATCGTGGAGTTTCTTCTCCGTTGGCTGGTTGGGCACTCAGACTACTTCTTGTAGCAACCAAGCGAAATGGCTTTTTTAGTGCCTGTAATAGACAAACAATGGATACTGGCATGGGCAAAGAATTAATTAAAGTAACAGCTTCTTCTATGGTTTTAGGGCTAGCTAAAGTTTCGTCAGCGACACACGGGGGAGCCTCGACAATCTCTGGCTCAAGTATATTTTGCTCCAGAGTTGGCCCCGGTTCTTGATTCTCGTCCTCAATATTGGATTCTGCAGATTCAGATAGGCTTTTATCCTCCGAATCTTTTTGTTTAGCTTCTGTTGAAGGCTTGATCACCTGATTGTCATCAGTCTCACTCACAGTTGCACTTGCTTGCGATTGCTCTGGAGAGTCTAAATCGGAGCTATGGTCATTGCTGCGAGAAAATTGTCCACATGCAATCGTAAGACAAAAAACAATTGGCAAAAATATCTTCATAAAGTGATCCCTAATCTATTCACTTTATACTTTTCGGATCTATAGAGAGGCACTCTTAAGCAAAACTCTAATGCCGTGACTATCCAAGGTATTTATGTGCCGATTAAATTTGGAGTTTTTGGAGAACTGGTGCGTACAAATAGTACGTATTATATAAGTATTTCCTCGCAAGAAGTTGACAAAGGAAAAACAAGGGATCAAGCGCCAGTCCACTTTAGTTCGGTATATAGGGGCAGGTGATCGGAGAGAAAATGCCATTTCTTTCCCCCTAAAGTCCGACTTTCTATTGGTTCTAGACCTCGAACATAGATCCGATCTAAGGCCAGCATAGGAAAGATGGAAGGGAAGCTGCGTGCATAAAATCCGTGAATTTGCTTGTGAGCTTCTTTTAAACCCAAGTCTTCATCAAAGTAATGAGAAAGATTTTGAAAAAAATCATTGGAATCACCAGCCACAATAAGCGCATCTTGTGGTTCTATACTGCCTTTTATATACTCACATAGCCTATGGGCATGCCAGTTACGCATGTGCTGGGTTAAGCCCAAGTGGAAACAAATAACATGAAGGGGTTTTTTAATGGGGCTTAAGTAAATCACTCCATGGAGCAAGCCTCTGCTGAACATAGGCAAGCGATTCAACTTAATGTTTTCCCAACGAGCGAAAGAATACTTGCTTAGCAGAGCATTTCCATGGTGGCCAGCGTTATAAATAGCATTTTTACCGTAAGCATAATGAGGCCACAATCCTCTTGCTAGGTATTGCAGTTGGCCTTCTATTGGCCACTCTTGATGCCGCTTTAACCTGGACTGATGTTCTTCTTGAATTTCTTGTAAACATACTATGTCAGCACCAACTTCATGAAGCTGCGTACGCATATCAGCAAGGGTTAAGCGGGTGGTGTATCCAAAACCTTTATGAATATTATAGGTGAGAATTTTAAGGCAAAAATCTGAGCTCATTATAAAACCAATGAGGTAAAAACATTAAATCAAGAAACCTTCACTTCAAATTCATTCTCTCCGAGCTTAGCTTCCTCCTTCACTTCCACTTTGCCAGATGCAGCTGCTTTCCCTAAGGGCCATATCTTTAACCATTTTTGCGTTCGAGCATGGTTATAAGCACCAAATATCTGCATTTTTTGCTGTAACAATGAGTCTGAGCCCTTCGAAAGCTCGACTGGGCTTAGCTCTGCGCTAAGCGCTATGATGATGGATTTCTCTTCATAGCGGATAGGATAGGTTTCAAAGGGAACTAAGTCCTTGTCAAGCCCAACTTTTTGCAAAAGTGAATTATCACGACTATGAAGCCTTGATAGAAGCTCCCGGATACTTGAAATCTTGATATCATATTTTTTCGCTAGCTGATCCTGAAGTTTTTCACCGGAATTTATTGGCTCAAGCTTTTTTAAAAGCCCTGCTTCATAGACTCTTGCAACTAAGTTTATGTCACCGACGGGATATAGGTTTGAAAAATATACCTTTGGCTTAATATTCTTGGACCAACTTACACGCAAGGGGATAATTTCCTTCAAGAGAAAGCTAACAACGGAATCGACAGGAAGACTTTCAAACGACACTAGCTTCAATTCTTTTGAACTAACATCTGAAGAAAAGCACTTTATTTTATTATCCTGCTCGTCTCGTATGTATTCAGTCAGCTCTTGCTTAAAAACATAACGAACATTATCAATAATTTTTATATTTGTGGAAGCATCCCCACTTGCCAAAAGAAACTTTTCATAAATCATATTTAGAGTTGATTCGTTCAAAGGCTTCGATAACCATCCACTGATTTTCAGCGATTTTGCCTTTTCATATAACTGCTTAGGACCTTCAGGTGCCACTACCACAATTGGCAAGCTTTGGTAGCCCTTAAACATTCCTTTACGGATATTTTCTAGAATACTAAAGCCATTAACATCTTCCAGTTGTAGCTCTAGAAGCATCACCGATATAGCAATTTCAGTGGCAAAAATTTGGCTCAATTCTTCAAAATTTCTAGCAACAAGCACCGGCTGCCCTTTTTCCTTGAAAGCTTTAGCTGCTGCTGCAACTACATCAGTCTTGCCTGCCAATAGAACACTCTGACTGCTCATACCCATCCTATAGAGTAATTTCTGTAATTAACATCCAACGACAAAGGACGCTCAAAAAAACCTTACCAACATTATAGGGGTGCTTAAGGACGCTTGGCATGACAAAGGCGCTTTTTGGCTCTCTAACTTGAGCATATATCCTTAGCTTTAAGCGCTAATCCATTAATAACAGAGTGAAAATGTCGATGCTGCATCAGTTTTTGCCGACCAAATTTTTGCACTAAAGCTTCTTGCAAGGATGCAATCTTTGCAGTACCGCCTGTACAACAGACAATCTCTATTTCTTCAGCTTTGATGCCTGCATCGGACAGGGTTTGATCTAAGCAACTTACAATCTGTCTAGTTAAATTAGAGCTACGTTCAGTAAAATCTTTGCTAAATACTTCTTGGCTGATTTCTATCTCTGGGTAATCGAACTCAAAAATATCGGAAGCTTGGTCGCTCAATTTTCTCTTGGTAGCCTCGATGGACTGGAATAGCTTGTAGCCTAGATGGTCCTCAACAAGCACAAATAACCGCTGCATTCTTAAAGCATCTTCGGGGTTCATAGACCACCGCTGAGCATCCCTTAGCAAGCTCAGAATATCCCGTTTGGCAAGCATCGCTATATCTGGCGCTGAACAAAGTCGCTTGAGTAAATGCCTGGGAATCTTAAGTTCATTCTTTCCTAGTGGTAGCTTATAGCTCAATTCCGAACCAAAATGTGGGCTAATCATATGCTCCATTATGGAGCCATCGTATGCGTCACCTGCCAGTGATAGACCTCCAAGAGATAAAACATCGGACTCTTTAAAGGCATTTTGACTCATGTGCAGCACAGTAAAATCAGAAGTACCGCCCCCAAAATCAGCTATCAATACCGTCTTAGGTTCAGTCAAGGTTTCTTTGAACTCGAAAGCCGCAGCTATTGGCTCGGGACAAAAATAAACCTCCTTGAAGCCTGCAGACTTTGCTGCAGCTTCAAGCCGATCCTGGGCCAACTTATCCTTCTTCTTATCCGAGGAAAATGCGGCAGGCCGCCCCATAAGCACTCGCTCAACCGAGCTACCCACATGCCTGTCCGCTCGCTGACGCATTTCCTTGAGGAAAGTGGCAACAATATCAATGATAGAATAGCTCGCACCATGAATTGTAGTTCTCTCAAATGAGGGATCAGGGAGGTATTTCTTAAAGGACCGTAAGAGTCTGCCTTCATGTAGAAGATCTCCATATGAATCGATCGCTTCCTGACCATAGAACCAATCACCCCTCGCTGGTGAAAAAAGAACACTTTTCAATATGCTAGGATCATCTTGCTTTGGATCAATGGGAAGGGGGTTTCCTATCTGCACAGCATTTGCTGCAGAAATAAGTGAATTTGAGGTCCCAAAATCTACTGCATATATTAAATCTGTCATAAGAGCCTACTCTATATCGCAATTTCTGAAGAGGGCAACTTCAAACCAGTTTTTGTCCAAAATCCTCTCCTCTCTATGTTTAGGATCAATCTCATATCCAGCAGCCGGTTCATCAAGTTCATTTTTACAGCACGAATAAGCGAGCTGCGGGTCCACGTAAGTATGCTTTCTTGATTCACAATACCAGTGAAAAACTTTGGTTTGGCCAACAGTTAACCATTTACCATTCGAAGTAGCGACAATTTCTCCGTCGAGATTGAAAAGCTCCTGCATATCATTATTTCTCCACTGCGTCAAACATCCGATAGTAGATTTTTCGTACTTGCTTCATTGCTAGAATAAGACGCGTAGGGCTCAAATAACTCCATTGAGCTTTAGGGCTCTTGATGACTATTTTTTTCATCAATTTACCTCTTCAACTATTGCTTTTGTTAGCATGCCATTGGTACGGGTCAATCAAGATTTACTAAGGAAAATATTTCTAAAACTGTCTGGCTGGTCGCTTATATTATAAAAAAATTTAGCAGCATATACAAATTAGCTATATTAATGACAAACTTTTTAAGCTCACTCGTAGAAAGTTTCACACATTGAATGTTAGAATATAAGTGAAATTAATCAAAATGGGAACTGGAGAAGGCCATGCGTTCTAGCTTTTTGTTGCTCCTGACAATATTGCCAGCATGTGCCGTATTGCACCATGTGCAAGTCTCTGACATAGACCAGCGCGGTAATTCAAAATGGTACCCAATCAATATCAAAGTTAGTGAGATGGGGGTAGATATCAGGCAAGCAAGGAATCTGGTAAAAGGTATTTCTACGTCGAAAAAAGGCAGAGAAGCTGCTGACACCATCGCAGCTATCATAGGCTTGTTCCAGCAAGGACCCAGTACAGGACGTAGAGTATTTTCAGACCGTTATGCAGAAGATCTGATTTTAAGATTACATGAACAATGTCCATCAGGAAAGCTCACCGGTCTAATGTCAATCAGGGAAGCTAGGAAATATCCTGTGATAAGCGGAGAAATTATTAAGATCACTGGCTATTGTAAGCGTAAGAAAAAATAAAGGATACCCTATGCATTACTTGCTACTACTATTTTTGAGTTTAGGCTTAAGTTCGTGCGTTTCTTTGCAGAGTGTTTCTCTTACCCAAATACCCAAAGTAAGGAAAAAATTAATAGAGAGCGAAGCCTCAAAATTTATCTTTCTTGGGTTTAACTTTGATAATGATTTTGTTGATGAAGTCCCAAAAAACCTCAAAGAAAAATGCAAAAGAGGGAAGGTTACAGGTCTTCTAACAAAAGATGAAGTCACTAATTATATAATTGCTCATAGACGAACTATATCAGCTCAGGGCTATTGCCTTAGATAGTGCAGGGATGGATTCAAAATGGTTTACAAGTTTCTTAATTTATTTTTTGTAATCACTGTGCTTGGCTGCTCTCACTCCATTCACCTTGTGCATACAAGCGCATTCACACCATATAAAAGTCCAAAAAAAGGGCGAATTGTCGCAGCTAAATCAGAACAATTTGTAGTATTTGGATTTGCAGGAGATACCAAATATGTGGATCAAGCCTACAAGAATCTGCAAAAAAAGTGTGTCAATAAGCACATTACTGGTATTACAACTCAATTTTCTACTAGTCATGGATTCTTTTCTTGGACCAACAAAATACTTCTAAAGGGTTTATGCGTAGGCTGAAAGGGGAAGCCAGTTGGGAAAAATTCTTATCGTTGACGATTCGAAAACAATCAGACGCGTAATAGCATCTTATGTGGAAAAAGATGGTCATGAGGCCATTACTGCAGAGAATGGAGAAGAAGGCATAAAAAAAATTATTGAGAACAAAGATATTGTTCTCATGGTTTTAGACGTACACATGCCTATTATGGGGGGAATTGAAATGCTGGAAAGCTTGAGAAAAGATAAGCGAACCTGGAGTATCAACATCCCAATTATAATGCTAACAACTGAGCAAAATCCACGACTGATGCAAAAAGCAAGAAATTTTGGTATCAAAGCTTGGCTTATAAAACCTGCCACCTATGAGCATATTTCAGATACCATCACCCACCTGCTTGCTTAGGCTACAGAGCCTAGCTCTATAAGAGTTTCTCTCCACAATATTTACAAAACACTGCATCGGTATCATGACCTTCTTCGCTGCAGTAAGTGCAAGTTCTTGATGAACCTTTCATGTGCTGCATACTTGTAAGTTCGGCTGTGACAATCCCTGTAGGTATTGCTATAATTCCAAAACCAACAATCATAACTAGAGAAGCAAGGGCTTGTCCTACCACTGTTTGTGGGGAAATATCTCCATAACCAACCGTAGTGATCGTGACTATAGCCCAATAGATACTTCGTGGAATGCTGGTAAAGCCATTCTGTTCACCTTCAATTAAGTACATAATTGACCCAAGAATTACCACCAAGGTAAAAATGCCAACCAAAAAAACGACTATTTTCTTCGCACTAGCCTGAAGAGCATTCTTTAAATTCTGCGCCTCACCAAGATATTTCACTAGTTTTAGCACACGAAATACCCGCAGGACCCTTAAAATTCTAATGACCAGTAGGTACTGGGTCCCTGGCACAAACACAGAAATAAAGGTAGGTAGAATAGAAAAAAGGTCGATCAAACCAAAAAAACTCAGAGCATAAGCACCTGGATTACGAATACAGTAAAGCCTGAGAAAATACTCACAAGTAAATAATATAGTAAATCCCCACTCAATATTAACAAGAAGATCGCCGTATTGGGCACGCAAGGGAGCAATGCTATCAGCAAAAATGACAAGCACGCTGGCAAGGATGCAGATAATTAAAATTACATCAAAAAACCTTCCAGCTTTAGTCTCAGCTTCAAAAATAACTTTGTATATTCTATCTTTTAGGTTCATGTAGGCTAACCACTGACTTAAAATTTGGAGGCAATCATTCACCTTTTATTTAATAATGATTTACCTAAAAAATACAAGAACATTGCTAACAAATCACTATTATAGTATGACCCTCACCTTGGTACCGATCCCTTGTTTTGAACTAATTTCGATCTGAGCACCCAAGGAGTCTAAGATTCGTTTTACCATGGCTAAGCCAAGGCCAAAACCGCCAGTTTTTCTTTGCCTTGAAGGATCGACTCGAAAAAATGGCTCAAAAACCTTCGAAAGGTTTTTACTAGCAATGCCAATCCCTCGATCTTCGCAGGTAAATTCGACTTTACCATCAACTAAACCTAGGTTAAGCAACACATCTTCACCTAACTCTTCTGAATATTTGAGAGCATTTGTGATGATGTTTCGAAAAACTATACCCAGATGTTTATCATCGGAATCAATTTCGAGCTTTTCCGGAATCTGCTGGTATACAAGTCGATCCGAATGAAATTCTGCTACAACTCTGCGCAGGAGTTCAACAAGGTTAACTTTTCGAATGTCAAGCTTAACAGTTCCTGCCGCATACCGAGCCTGATCTAAGATCAGACTAATCATTTCTTCCATAACCAGAATATCTTGCTGGACCAGATGCTTAGCTTTTTGCTCGGGAAGCATTTCCAGAGCAACTTTTATTCGAGTTAAAGGCGTTCGTAACTCATGACTAACATCTACGACTAGTTGTTGCTTGGCATGAATCGTATTGCTAAGAGATTCAAGCATATTATTGAATCCTTGAGTCAGACTAGCAAGCTCTCCTTTTCCCTTCACTGTGAGCGTGGTATCAAGCTTTCCTCGCGACACCTCCTTGACCGCAATATCCAAATCCTTAATCGGGTGCAGTAGTTTTCTCAATATTAGATAACTCACAAAGATCAAACCACTCAAAAGCACCAGACTCAAGACTAAGACCCATTCGCGCAATTCTCGCCGTTCTAAGGAACCGTCAAGAAAAAAAACATACTGATAAGCACCTCGTTCATGAACACTAAAAAAATAGCCCTCGAAATAGCCCTGGATTCCTGGCAGTCCTTTAGGTCTAAATTTATGCCTCATATGATGTTTTTCAAGTTCAACAACTTGGGGGAGGCCTTGCTTACTGGTGAGCTTTAGCCCATTTCCATGAATTCTGATCTCCAGACCAATATCATTTGCCAAGCGTTTTAGTTTATATTCTGAAGGAGGGTCACCAATATCATCCATGAGATAATGGAGGTACTGTTTTAAGTTCTTAAAACCCGCCTGCCGAAAAAAATCGTCATCATCAAATGACAGCTTAAAACCGTAGAAGACGACAAGATTAACCAATAGACCCATACCTAGCAGGACTAGAAGCAGTTTAAAGAAAATAGACTGGGTCTTAAGCATTTTAGGTCCCAATAAATTTGTAACCAGTTCCCCAAATGGTTTTCAGGTACTTTGGTTTTTTTGCAGAATCTTTAAGTTTTTGTCTTAACCTACTAATCAGTACATCCACCGATCTATCAAAACTAACCCAATCGGAGCCTTTTAGAGCATCACTGATTTGGTCGCGGTTGAATACTCTTTCGGGATTTTGCATCAATAATGCCAAGACTTCAAATTCAGCTGTAGTCAACTCAAGATCTTCCCCCTGAAGCTTAACACTACGCTTATCCATATCGAGGACTAGTTCTCCAATTTTAGTCATACTATTACTATAATTTGCCTGCTTTCGCCTCAAAATGCTTTGAATCCTTGCAAGTAACTCCCTGGGTTCAAAAGGTTTAGCTAAATAGTCATCTGCTCCCATTTCCAGACCTACGATCCTATCTGTAACTTCTCCTCTAGCGGACAACATGATTATAGGAATCTGACTCGTAGCTCTAAGTTCCCGACAAACCGTAAACCCATCTTTATCTGGCAACATTACGTCCAAGATGACTAATTCAGGTCTAATTTTGTTGATCATTGCTATACCCCTTTCAGGGTGACTTGCACCTTGAACTAAATATCCAAACTGACGAAGATACTCAGCAAGTATCTCCGTCAGCTTCACATCGTCATCAATCATGAGAATTTGTATCTTAGGGCTCACGAGTCATTCCGTTAAAATCAATCATGTCTATTTTTGTACTTAGCAACGAATTCTGCAATTTTTTGCCTTTGTTTATCATCAAGGGTATCATGGAAGTCAATAAATTTATCCAAAATATCTTGAGCACTTCCGCTTAAGAATACTTCGCTACTGTCCAGCAGACTTTTCGCCTCTCCGCGGTCAATTTTTTGTCCTCCCAGCAAAGCAAATACTTTTTCTTTATTATTTTTGCGTAAGTTTTTCCCTTGGTCATAATGAACAAGTACTGTATCTGAAAACTCCTTAAGCTTTAGTTTTTGGCTTTGATTGAGCTCTAGCTTTTCTTCCACCTTTTCACTCATATATGCCAATTTTTGTTCTGGAGTTTTGTGACGAAAACACCCGGTAAGTGCAACCAGTGAAAGTCCTAAAAATGATCCGAAAATAATTTTCTTTAGTCTTTTTAGTTTCATGTTAGCATCCTTTAGTTAAAGTTTATCTGCTAGCCATCTAGCGAACATATACCTATCATCGGAGCTAAGCTTTGCTAAAAAATGAAAACTTGTTACAAATTGTAACTATCCGATATAATAAATTTATTAAATCAACACCCCTCATTCGACCAGTTAAACTGGCCAATAAAGTAGTGAGTCAGCCCCTATGAACAATCGAGATCAAAATAAGAAGCCTAAGCTAATCCATGCGCTTCAACTAAAATGTGTTCTATGTGGGAAGGAACCTTTGCTCCAAAAAGGAAGTTGGTTTCATTTTCGTCAAGGTTGTAAGGCATGCGCATACCGATACGAGCGCGAAGTAGGTTATTTCAGCGGAGCAGCTTGGGTCATAGGATATGGGTTTATCGGTTTTTCAGCACTTTGCTGCGGCTTGCTAGGACTGTTCCTTTTTCCGAGTTTTTCATCATACTCTCTTCTTGGCTTTACCAGCATGGGAAGCATCCTAGCAGCAATCGCTTTCTTCCCATATTCAAGATCCCTATGGATGTTTATTGATCATAGCCTTCACCCCTTGAATCCTTCGGAGAGGTATCTGCAGGAAGAGCCCTAGTGCCTGGTTCAGAAGCCTTGGCATGTTGGGTAAGCTTCTGAGCTTTGAGTGTAAGTGTTTTAGCCTGTTCTTTATGGAATTCCAACTTAGCATCTTCAAGCTGGCTAAGAGAACGATTATAATAGCGATCATACCTAGCTAAAGATATAATACGCTGTAGGATACTCAAAATCTTGGTGCTTAGCTGATAAGTTATCCGAACTATCTCTGGATTTACATTCTTGTGATCTCCGCAAACTTGTAAAATTTGGTGTTCCAAATTACGCAGCACATGCTTTTGTATTTTTCCAGTTTTTTTTGCCTTTTCTTCAAGGAAAATGGCATTCCAAAGTTCATCCCTTTTTTTATCGATGGCAACAAGCTGTTCATGTACCTGAAGACTCACTTTTCTAAGTTTGGACAAAGGGACTGAATCCAAAAAAGTTTTGAGAGCCAAAATATCTCCATATATTAAACGCAGATGCCTAAAGTCAGAAAGTATTCTAGCAACGTCTTGGTTGTGATAACCCTCTTGTCTGAGGAGGCCTAATACAATCTCTTCTATGGAACGAAAATGATTAAGAATTTCATCTGTATCCACAAATTTAGTTGGATACCTACCACTACTGACAATTGCAAATACCTGATCTTCAGCTATCTTGACTCGTTCTTTGAGGTTTTTCCACTGTTCGCGAATCTCTACCCATGCTTGATCTGGTACTTGTTTAAGGAGGTTGCGCACCGGGTCTGAAAGCCATAAATTACTCCTCGCCACTTCTTCAGAAGTAAAATTTTCTAGAATCTTGAAAAGAAGGGGACTCGCAATAGTCCAAATACTCACATTAATCAAATTAAATCCAATATGGACTAAAGAAAACTGGAAAGGTAAGGGTAAATCACCTAGCAAGCCGAAAAAAATAAGATTTACGGTATTAAGAAAGGTATTTAGGAAAAGTATAGCAAAGCACGCTCCTATACCCTTGATTATAAAGTGAGCCAAAGCAATTTTTTTAACTCGAGCTCGGTATTCAATAGAAGCCACTAATTCGGTTATAGTTGTGCCCACATTGGCACCTAAAATTCCTGCTGTTCCAAGAATAAGCGAGGTCTGCCCACTATGAGCTAAGCCTATCAAAAGCAAGATAACGGTAGAAGAAGATTGCACCAAAACCGTAACAACAAATCCAATTGCAAAAGCCAAGCATAGGTTTTGGAATTCACTGTCACTACCACCAAATAAAAATAACTCTTCGATAAAAGATCCAGGCAGTAGTTTAGGTGCGCCTGTGACCAGCATATTCCATCCAAGGAACATAAAGCCTATCGAAAGAGACAGCTCAAATGTTTGCCTTTTGTAATGATGACGTACCACAAGCAAACAAATTGAAGATGCTATGATCAGAAAATATCCCAGCATTAAAGTCTCGGTAGCGAATACCCAGGATTTGATAGCGGTACCAATGGTTGCCCCCATCATGACATAGATACCTGATCGTAAACTTAGCAACCCCCTACCAACCAAAGCCATAACCGTAATAATAGCAATGCTACTTGCTTGAAAAATAATAGTTAAAAATAAACCACTAAATAGGGGGGTAAAAAGCCCTCCATCGATTCTTTGGAGAAATGGAGTGATGCGATTGGCTATCGATTCGTCGATTGATCTTGTCAAAAACCTTAAAGAAAAAAGAAAAACAGCCAAACCTGTCAACGGATATAGTGTCTGCTCCATTAATAATTCACCTCGTATAAAAACTTTTTCTCGGGTACTAGATCCTTCATCCGAAGGATCCCAAGCTTGTTAACTACCAGGCGAATTGCTTCTAAACGCTCTTTGCGCGATCCTTTTGCATCCTGCACTGAAATACGCAAAAGTAAATCAAAATAGTAACTCTTAGAAGTTTCAACTGAACGGGATTGACCATTTTCATCTGGAATTATAAAGCTTTTGTTTGGATCACCAAGATGCGGAAGAAAATCATTGGTATTAATAAGAAACTGATCGATAAAGCCTGGATTCGCCTGTCTAGTCCCTTTGGATGAACCGGGGTCAATTTCTATCCGCTTACGATAATGAATCACACTTGATTCTGCCTTGACACTTCGATCTTCACGCTCAATGATCTGTTTTAGGTATTTTATTTCACAAGGAATCGCTCCTAAATCATTAAATTTAAAATACTCCTTAACCTTACCCAGTACCTGTTCATCTAAATCTCCCTGCTTCGGAATAGATTTGTAAAGAATTTTAAACTCACGATCAGGCACACGATCTTTAAACCATGCATTAAAATATTCCTTGACATAATCTTTAATTCGGTCCTTGAACACATATGCGAGCACAGCTATAGCAAATAAAGTATAAAATTTTAAACCAAAGTCTTGTGCCCCTTGAAACTGTTCAACTCGAGTTAGATTAGCAAATACAGCAGCAAATGCTGCAGCAATACTAGCAAACAAATTCTTGTATATTTTCTCAGTTTTAATTTCTTTTAATCGCAAAAACAAACTTTTAAAAATATAGTCTTTTAACCGAGAAAGATGAACTCTATAGAATTCGACGTCCCTATTTCTATCTATTTTAGGTGCATTTTTTAAATATTCTTGACGATAGATTACTTCCGCTAAAAGTACCTGTTTCTTCTCTTCATCACTTATTTTAAGCTGCAACAATAACAACATGACACGATTTGAGAGGTATTCATCAGAAAAATTAAAAGCATCTATAATATCTGTACTGCTTAAACTACTTAGAAGGTTAATTGGCCTTACATATTTCTTTCGGTATATTTTGAGAGTTTCGTAACAATCAGGCAGACTTTTTACACATTCTTGTTTGTGCAGGAGATCTTTAAAAGTGTGATCTAAGTAGCTAGTAAATAGTTTAGATTCGTAAATAACCCGTTTTTTTATCTGGTCCTTTTCTGCCATTTTCGAGCCTAAACTCAAATAACGTTCACTATAATCTAGTTCACAATTTTGAAATGATGCATCCAGTGGTGATGCTAAGCGCATATAATTAGTAAATAATTGCTTGCCCCTTTTTTTCTTTAGTTCATTTGTTATGCCAAGATGTTTAGGGGTAAACAAAAAAAAATCTAGGTCCAGCTGCTGGCGCTTTACGTTCTGCCCATACTTGTCTTGCGAATAAATTAAAGTCACTTCAAGCTGATTGCGATCACGCACCCGGCTCTTCAGGTCAAACTCCATTGATGACCTCGAGTATTTATTTTTCTAAAGAATTTGATAAAGATAAGTTTACGGCAGAAATACGATTAAAGCAACGCAGGCATCTTATATTTACGGAATAACAGATGCCAATAGAAAATCCAGACTTTGTATCTAAGAAAAAGGACTTTTCCGTTGACAGAGAGTCAATCAAACAAGTAACAGCAAAGCTTAATATTATGCAGGGCCAATTTTCAGTAGATCTTGAATTTTTATTTTAACCCCTAAGGTAGTCTATGATAGTTGGGCAATTTTATCGCTTTCCTTTTTATAAGCATATTTTCCCAACATGTCCTTGCTTACTACGAGATTAAAAAGTAAGCATTAGCGATGTTCATCCCCTAATCAGGCTGGAAGAGAAACCCTTCAAGATGCAGCCTACTCTAGCTGCATACGAAATTTTGTAAATAACCAGAAGCCTCAATCTTTCCACCTGGTAGCAAGGATTTCGGAATTTCCCCTCATCAAGGTTATTTATTCATCAGCTTCTTATCTATAAAATTCTTCAAACAGAAGACAATTTCACGATCGTCTTGATTGAGCTGTGCAAGCCGGTCCATTACCTTTTTAAATAAAGTGGAACTAGGCCTTACCCCTAATCCTGGCAAAAATTCCTTGAGTTTAGATTTTAAGCTATGTAAATCATTGGGGTGAGGAAAACTCTTACGACGACTCAAAGCTTGATTATCCAGGCCAAGACCAAATTCGTAAGCATAAATCATAACTGCTTGTGCAAGATTGCAAGAAGGGTAGGGATTACGCAAGGGAATGGAAGAACCGATATCACACAAATCAAGGTCATTATTAGATAGTCCACTGGCCTCACAACCGAATACCAAAGCTATCTTTTTAGCCTCAGGGTGTTTATTGGTAAGCATTGAGGATAAATTGCGGCTATCAACCACAGTTTTTACCAATCCTCTCTTACGAGCAGTGGTGCCTATAAGAAGCTGACAATCCTTAGCTGCTTCTGCAAGATTTGAAAAAACCTCAGCACCTTGCAGTAAATCTGCAGACCCATGGGCCGTATATTGTTCTTTATCCCAATCATTGCAAGGTTCGACCAAGCGTAGATTGCAAAAGCCCATAACCTTCATTGCCCGAGCACATGCTCCAATATTCGCTGGCCTTTGTGGCTTTACCAGAATAAAACAAACTTCCATCAAACACTCATTATCATGAACAGAATAAATTTATGGTATGCGACCAAAGTAAGAAGGTATATCAGACGATAGCTTACAATGCTAACAATTTGGAGATCTTTTTTCACTCATTGCATATCATGATTATAATTAGATGAAAGTTTCCAGGCAACTATATAGCATAAGTAGAAGAATAAACCTATGCCTAAATGATTTATAACTGCTCCATGCATATCTCGATAGAGTAGAGCAATGTTATCATGCTTGGTAATAAGCACGACAACTTGTACCCAAGCAATATACATATATCCAATAGTCCACATCACTATAGGACACAAAATTGCTGCTAAGGAAGGTTTCAATCCTAACCACCACGGTTGCTTACTAAAAATATGATCATTAAGTTTATTCTTCACACTATGGTTAAAGAGTAATATGCTCCATGGTATGGTAAATGTAGAGAACATGATAAACCATAAGCCTTCTCCAACAAAGATCAAATCAGTACAGGCAGGTGACTCACCAATATTTGGCATTTGATCCATTATACTATCTGTAAATGTAATATCCGATGAAAACAAGCACCAAAAACAGCCTAATACAATAAATATGCAAGAAAATGCGGTCCCTATAAAGGAAGTTGTCATCAATCGTGAAGTCAGCACTCTAGAGAACGTAGGTTTGGACTCCTTAACGCCATCCTCAGAATTCTTCTTGTTGAGAATAATTCGACCTGCAAATAGACAAAGAAATCCACATGAACATGTTAGTAAAGTGTACCCAATTACCCATAATATATAAAACTCAGCCATACCATATCCGTCCCCAACAGCATTGTTGGGGAAGTAAATATGGGTTATGCCACCTGCAAGATATCCTATCCCAGCTGAAATTTGAGCTAATGCTGCAGGAACTGCAATGGATTTATTCGATTTATTATCGAGCAATAAATGGTAGCCCATAGCAAACATACAAAGGGAGATATAAAAATCTGTTGCCCATCCAATGCTTGTATTATCAATACCTTCACTGTTACATGGCTGGTGAAGACAATCAGCTTGCACAAAATACTGAAAGATTACAACGAACAAAATATAAAGAAAAATATATAAAAAAACGCCTGCAAACGTCTTATGTATAGACTGTGAGTATTTTTTTTCATTCATTGGTAGCAACCTGTTTAATACTAGCCCATAAAACCACAAATAGACCAAACACCCCACATCTTTCTTTGCGGTCAATTCACCAAGGTTTTAATAGCTGATTTGTATGTCTTTATTTATTCGAGGAAATATTTAATAGAAGCGCATGACTTAGAGAATAAGTTCGGAGATATCATTTTTTACACATTTTTACCCATGTCTTCAATTAAATTCTTAATTTAAGCTCAGTAAAGCCAATTCTAACATAAACCGTGGCATCACAATCAAAAGCTTTTTTCTACATTGTTAATTTCTACATTTTGAATCGTAGAAGCTGTATTTCCGCAATCATAAATTAACTTCATTCCATTGGTGCCAGTAAAAGTTGTTTGCCCAAATGAGGTCCAGCTAGCACCATTGGATGATGTGGAAAAGGTAACCCTGTTGTAAGTAGCTTCATGAGAAATCTTTAAATATTTGTCGTTGCCAGAGCTATAGCTCTTATGTACAAGATCTGTAGAATTGTGACACGCCTTTAGCTGATAAGTATTACCCCACTGGAACATCCTTATGTAGAGATTTCCACCAGGACCTTCAATACCGAAATACTGTGAATGATTTGAAATCCCAACATCAAGTGAAAGTTTCACTATGACTGATCCATTGAAGAAATTAAAACTATTAGCACTCTCAACACCGGAATTATCTCCATTAGCAGGGCATGATAAGCTATTAATTGAAAAACTTATATTGTTGCCAGAACCTGTCTTTAACAAAATTCTGACCAAATTCACTGGAAATATTAGAACCTGTAGAACCTGAATCTAAATTAGAATTAAATGCATACAATTTTTTAATTTCTGAAACATCCATTACAGAGAGTTTGGGCTTCCAATTATTTTGAATATATTTCTTGTTGTTACAATAATTCATGATCGAGTTTGCATCATAGTTACCTATAGAAATCACTGCTTGATTAGTAGATTCTGAGCATGTTGCGTCTGATCGATTTGCTTCATGTTCTAAACCAATAGCGTGACCAAATTCATGTAAAGCATAATTTCTTATGCAGCTGTCTCTATAATTAGGGTTTGTTTTACAGCGATAAGCCCACCCTGATGGGCTCGCATAATCAAAAGTAAATGTCAAACTCATACCGTTTATCTTGTTGTTCAATCTATTCCCTATCACACTCACACCAGGCCAAAAGTTATCTCCAACCACGATCCTTATATTTGCACCATTGCTATCACAGGTCTTCCAACCAGTAAAATTGAAACCAAGCTTTACAAATTCTGAAGTTACTATTTGTTGAGTAATTAACCTACCTCCATTTTTATCATTACCATTTTCCCAACAAACACTTAGTTTTTTCTTGTTCCAGAGATAGTCAGAATTCCTAATAGCTAGAGCTGATTGACACCATAATTTAAAACCCTCTCAATTTTTTATTTTCCAATAAAAATTATAAATTCTTGCAGTATTTAAACCCGTCCTTAGCAAGACGAAACGTAACTACCAATCCTACCATTGTTGAAAAATCATCCCGTAAATTATTATATTTTTCCTAAGCCAAAATTAGTTTAGGAGTTGCTAATGCCCTGTCCGAGAAAAAATCACTGTTCAGAGGAAACCATTGAAAACCTGCAAA
>JBGCDR010000393.1:0-34925 GCA_045105515.1 Oligoflexales bacterium | reverse complement strand
ATTGTTAGATTATGCTTGAATAGTCAAAAAAATACATCTCAAATATTTTTGACAACAAAAATTTTGTTAAAAAAATATGCTGAACCCATTTTAACGTACTTCAAAATTTGGTTAAAAGCTTACTTGAATCAACCCTGATTGGAGGCGGTGCTGGTGCAGGAATGGGTTTTCATGGTGCTGATGCGATTCAAACTCATATGACTAACTCAAGGATGACGGATCCTGAAGTAATTGAAAGCCGATTTCCGGTGGTCGTTAAAGAGTTTGCAATTCGTAGGGGGAGCGGTGGTACAGGAAAATGGAGGGGAGGAAACGGTATAGTCCGTAAACTCGAATTTCTTAAGTCGATGCAGCTAAATATTATCTCTAATAACCGGCTTCGCAGACCGTTTGGTTTAGCAGGAGGTGAAGCTGGAAAAAGTGGCAAAAACTATTTATTACGAAAAGGAATAGAAAAGTATCCTTTATCAAGTGTCCAGAGCGTTCAAGTAGAATCAGGAGATATCGTCTACGTTGAAACTCCAGGGGGAGGAGGTTATGGCAGTAAATAAAGTGTGAATTGATATCTAAAAATGGCCTGAGATTTATTTTGCCTTGTCAGGAAGCTCCTTGCAGTCATTGAATGCCATTTGCAGTGATCTATTCATCTCTTTTAAAAGATCATATTCTCGTGCAGATCCGACCCTTCCAAAATATTCACTAATCATAACTGATTTATCGGTTTGCATAGATTCTAGGACTTTAGTAACTTGCTTTTTTTTCATTTTCTTGAATATAGCAATGACTAAATCTTTGTCCATGGCTTCAAATACAGGAGCAGCTTTTTTTGGCTCCATTTTTTCGTATAGATCGACTAAATCTTCAAGCCTCTCTTTTTGTATTTTTTTTTCTTGTTGGATCGTTTGGGCAAAGAATTGTCGTTCTTCATCTAGTCTTGCAATCTTTGCATCAAGGCTATTTTCAAGATCTCTTAGTTGACTAAGTTTATGTTCAAGAACACCCATTTTTTCAGCAACTTGCTGTTTAGCTTGATCGATTAAGGTTAGATATCTGCCAATTTCATCTTTGCTGCTTTTGTTAACGTCAAGCTCTGGAAGTGTCAATAAAGATTCAAGGAAATTTTTGGAATCTCTGCTGCGATTTCTAGAATCGAATCTAGCCAATTTTTGAGATTTTGTAGAATTTTCCAATTCTGATACATCTTGATTTTCTCCATTTTGCCCATGCGACTTGCGCTCGCCTAAATAAAGCCAGCCCAGATACAGTGCAGCTAAGAGAATTAAGGCTGTGATTTTGACACCAAGGAGTAATTTGAAAACATTGGTCAACCTTGGACTGTCATTCATAGCATACTCCTATTTTTGTCGCATGCGGGTGCCTAAGTGAAATTCATCTAAGAAATTCTGCTCTTGTTTACTCACAAGTTTCTTTAACTCATACTCATAACGTTCATGAAGATTTTCAGCTTCTTTCAGTCTGCGCTTTGCTTTAAGTAAAACAGATCTTTGGGCCTCAATTTTTTTTTCTAAAATCTGTGATTCCTTGAATAAATTGGTCCATAGATCTTTTGTATGATCTACACATTTTTCCATATAATCTTGACCATTTCGGTATTCACGGTTTCTTTGCTGGTTTAGTTCATTGATTCCTTGCATGTAGGCTTGTTGGCAACGGTGAAGTTCATTTTGTGTGGCTATTTTTTCTTGAATAATTTGTGTCAGATTTAGCATTTCCTTATCGACAATCGCTTTTTTTGCCCTAATTAAAGGCTTAATTCGCCGTATTTTTACTAGAATGCTCATATTTACTTCTTATTTTGACTAAACTTGCTGCTGCTCTAGCTCACTTAGGGTGTCGCGTATTTTTATAAGGCCATGAATTGCTTCTTCCATTGTGCTTAAGTAATCCATTGGTTGCCGCAAATATGCATTAATGAGAGGCATAATTTGAATCGCCTTATCAAGTACTGGATTTGTATTTTCTTGATATCCACCCATTTGTATAAAATCAAAATTTTCCTCATAAGTGGAGAGGAGCTCACGAATTTGAATTGCTAATTGTTGTTGTTGAACTGGGGTAATGTCCGTCATTACTCTGGACACACTGCTAGTAATTTCAATTGCCGGAAAATGACCCTTATTTGCAAGGGAGCGAGACAAGTTAATATGCCCATCAAGAATAGAACGGATGGCATCTGGAAGAGGATCGTTAAAATCATCTCCATCAACAAGAACTGTATAAAATCCACTGATACTTCCTTGTCCCTTAAGTTGTGGGCCACTGCGTTCAAGCAAGCGTGGCAGTAGGGAGAAAACAGATGGAGGATAAGCTTTGCTGGTGGGTGGCTCTCCAACAGAAAGACCGATCTCTCTTTGCGCCTGAGCAACTCGGGTTAAGCTGTCCATCATCAGTAGTACTTTTTTACCTTTTCCAGAAAAATACTCGGCAATTGCAGTGACTACTTTTGCACCTCGTATTCGCATAAGAGGTGATTGATCGCTGGTGACGACCACAACGATTGATTTTTTTAGCCCATCAGAACCGAGTTCTTTTTCTAGAAATTCCCTTACTTCTCTTCCTCGTTCGCCAATTAGTCCGATCACATTAATATCTGCTTCTGAGCCCCGCGCAATCATGCCCATAAGTACGCTTTTCCCAACTCCAGATCCAGCCATTAAGCCGATTCTTTGGCCTTCACCAAAAGTCAGTAACCCGTCTATGGCTCTTATACCTAAGGAAATGGGTTGGTTAATGCGGTTTCTTAAAAGCGGGTTGGGAGCTTCTTTATTTATGGGCACCCGATCTGTTTTCTCGGGGCCTTTTAATGCGTCTCCAGTGAAAGTATCGAGAAAAGGGTCAACAATCTTTCCAAGCAAAAAATCTCCAACACCAATAAATTCATGGCACCCTTGGTTGCGAATTAACGCTCCAGTACTGATACCTGAAAGATCTGAATAAGGTAGCAAAAGGGTTTTTGAATGCTTGAAACCAACGACTTCACCTAGAATAGAATCCTTGCTGCCTGAGACATCAATTTCCATAATCGTACCCATTGGGCATTGAGGTATTTTGGCTTCAATAATATTCCCTACCACATTACATACCTTTCCCTCCACATTCCAATTGATGGTATTTAATTTTTTTGAAAAATTGCTTCTAACAAACTGCTTGATAGGAGGAATATCCATTTAGCTAAAGCCTATAGTTCTCGATGATCTTATTCTTCATCTTGTTTCTTATAATTTTCGGCAGGAGCCTCTTCAAAGAGGTTTAGGTCCAAATTTCCAACCATGGTGTTGATGATGTCTCTTAAATTATTACTGATTTTCATTTCATCGGATTCAACAACAAATTGACCTTCTTCAATAGATGGGTCCTCTTGCCAGCGATCGTCTATATCGTTAATACCAAGCTTCTTAAGCTCACCTAGGAGTTTTGGACTAACCCTAATTCGGTAATCCTGGTCACCTATACCCTCAGCGATGGCCTTGTCAATGATATTTTTAAACAGGCTTGGATCAATCTTAATTGCTTTTCCTATAAGAGCTTCACTCAATGCAGAGGAAATTTCGGTAAAGTTATCTTGTGCTTTTTCTAAGATTTTACGATTTAAATCTTTAAGATTTGTTAGGCTTTTGTGAAAAGAATCTATCATGCTCTGAGTTTCTTGTTGGGCTGCAAAAATGGCTTCTTCTTTACCTTTTCTAAGGCCTTCCTCATAACCTTTTTCGTGAGCTTGTTCAAATATATTATGCTTTTCTTGTTCTTGGTCCATATCATAAGTAGATTCATTTTCACGCTTAGCTTGTTGTTCCTCGGTAATGGGTGTAGGAACAAAATCACCTTGTGAAACATCCTCTGGTTGACCCTCATCTTTAATAGTTTTTAAAGGGTTTGATTCTACACCTGAGTGTGAAAAATTTCTAATTGCTTCACCCATATCTTGCATACTAGTTGTTTCTGCAGGACCAGATTGTAATGATTTTAGATTTTCTTCCGTATTAGATTCGGGGTCGGAGTCAGGGTTTGACTCTTCTTTATTTTGATATATTTCCTGGTTTGAAATTTTTTCATTCTCTTTAATCGAATCAGAAGGATGATCTTTCTTACTTATTCGTTCTCTGTACTCCTCGACAAGATTTTCTTCTTCTCTTGCCTTTCTTTCCTCTTCTTCTATTGCCATCTCAAATTCATCATCATCGAAATTTTTGTGAGCACTGCGTCTTTTCATTTTCTTTTTTTCTTCTATCCAGTCAGCGGTAAAATCGCGCGGGAAAATTACGGGTGCTTTCATTCCTTTGCCCTGGAGATCTTCAAAAATTTTACCACTAAGAGCGACGGTTTTGTCTATGTGCTCTGGTTGTTGAAATTTTTTATAGTAAATATTATATGAAGGGTTGTCTGGATATAAGACTTTGCTTTTGCGAATTTCTGAAAAGTTAAATCTTTGGATTTTAACTTTCTCCATCAAGGGAGAGTCCTTTTTAAGGAACTTTCCTTTCCGTTTATGGGCACCATCAGTAATCATTGTTTACCCCTGATAGGTTGGACTTATCATAATTCGTATGGCTTCAGTTGTCCTTTTTGGCTCGTGTTTAGCTAAATAGAGGACTTGTTCTTTGGGAGAAAGTTTTTCAAATGGAACATCTTCTTGAATTTGAACATTCTGCATACTTCCAAGTTCCAAGTCTGGTTTGTATTCCTCAACAATACTTTGCTCTTCTTTGCGTTCTGGATCATATGAAAGCCATCTAAAATAAGGTCTGACGATAAATGCAAAGAAGAACATAATCGCAAGCGCGATCACCGATGAAATTACTAGAGTAGATAAATACTCCCGATCTTCTTTTTTCTGTTTCTTAATTTCTAGTGCTTGATAAGGATCTAATTGGAACATCATATTGTGAACTGTAAGTGAGTCTCTTTTTTCCATAAAACCTACAGCATCTTTTATCAAGTCCTCTATTTTTTTCATTTCACTTTCTGGCCTAGCTTCAAACTCTGGTACGCTGCCATCAAGTGGATATATCTGACTACCATCAACAATTGCAGAAACCGTTAAACGAAGGATTTTTCCAACTGCTAAATTTTTCTGACTTACAACTTTAGAAAATTCATAGTTAATAAGTTCGGTATCTTTTTTACTTCCAGCTTTTGAGGTGTTGACCTCGGTATTTTCTTGTTCTCCTGGGACGTTAGACTTGCTTCCTGGGATGCCAGTTGGATTAAGCCCTTGCCCTTCCATTGAAAAGCCAGATGTATTTCTAGATACAACAGCAATGTCATCTGGATCGATATCTGATATAGTTTGCTTCTCGACTGTAAAATCAATCTCAGCATCAACCTTTGCTTCTATACGATCAAGACCAACGATTCTTCCTACGATTGCTCTGATCCTATCTTCTAGGTTCTTTTCGATCTGGCGTTTGTAGGTCAGAGATTCCTTAGATTGTTTCATCGCTTCGTCTGTTGTTTCGATTTCAGTTAAAAGTCGTCCATCAGAGTTTATAATGCTAATTTGGTTAGGTTTTAATCCTTCAACAGCATGAGATACCATATGCTGAATGCCTTTAATCTGCTTTTTGTCTGGCTCAAATCCTCTTTTAGATTTTAAGTATATGGAAGCAGTAGGTTGTTTTTCCTCGCGAACAAATAGACTTGTCTTTGGAACGACAATATGAACTCTTGCAGAGTTGATTCCTTCAATCGAAGAAATGGTTCTAGCAAGTTCTCCCTGAATTGCTCGCATTTTTTGAATTTCTTGTTCAAATTCAGTACGTGTGAAGTCTTTTTGATCAAACTGCTCCCAACCTACCAAACCTTTTTGTGGTAAACCTTCTTGACTAAGCATGATACGAATTCTATCTATATCGCTGTCTGGAACAGAGATTCCTTTGTCGTCGACATGAAAGCTAGTGTAGTTATTTTTAGCAAGAAAATTAGTGATTGCAGTGATATCATCTTGAGATAGATTGACATATAAATACTGATTGCTTTTTGATTCTTGGAAAATGAATACAGTACTTAGAGTTACGATCAGCAGGACCGCTGATATCAGTCCGATGACTCTTTGGGTGACTGAAAAACGACCCCAAACTCCGGAAACCATGGACACGAAGTTTTGAAAAATTTCGTTAAAGCGATCCAATACTTAATATCCCTCTTTATCTATACCTGCATGCGCATAACTTCCTGGTAAGCTTCTAGTGCTTTGTTACGAACTTGTACCATCAATTTAAAACTTAGTTCGGCTTGAGATATGGCGAGCATAGTTTCATGAATATTTTCTTGCTTGCCCGTTGCCAGGTTCGTTGACATTTTGTCGGCATTAGCCTGGATATTATTGACGGTCTTGACTCCTTCTGAAACGTAGTCAAGGAAGCTCTTCTCATCTTCGGTGGGACCTGTACTTTCGGTAGAATTCTGTTGTTTTTTCGACCAGTTTAGTAGCTGATCATTCTGGATCTTTTGGCTCAGTTGAGCTTTATAAGCTTCCATATGTACTCCTTAATTAGGCGCGACCTATTTCAAGGGCCTTAACAGCCATGCTTTTAGCTTCATTCAGAGCAGTCGCATTGGCTTCATATGCTCTTGTAGCAGTGATCATGTTGACCATTTCGCTCATAACTTGAATATTTGGCATTTTTACATAACCATTGGCATCTGCATCGATGTGGCTAGGATCAAAAACTTGTCTAGGTTCCTTTTGGTCTTGATGAATATCTACGACATTTACCTTCCTCAATTGTGTAAGTAAGGTATCATCTAAGAAATCCTCAAAAGGTGAGCCCGTAGGTTTTGCGGAAAAAACCACATCTTGTCGTTTATATGGCCCTCCTTCTGGAGTTCTAGTTGTTTGAGCATTTGCTAGGTTGGTACTTAACACATTCATTCTAAGGCGCTGCGACGCAAGGCCTGAACTACTAATCATCATTGATTTAAAGAATCCACTCATCCTCTACCTCCGTGTATAGCGTATTTTAGCAGTCCTACTTTTCTCGTAATGGTTTCAACCGCAGTTCGATAAAGTATCTGATTGTGAGCCATTTCGGTCATTTCATGGTCGATGTCTACGGTATTTCCATCGTTACTTACACTTTCGGATGGTCTTACAAACACATCTGGAGTTATGGTTCCATCAGCTTGTGTGAATGTATTTTTCCGATGGCTCGGATTAGTGGTTTTAAGCGGTAAATCAGTGTTTGCTCCACTTAATTCCTGCAATTGCTCTTCGAAATCATAGCCAATAGCACGAAAACCAGGTGTTTCAGCATTTGCTACATTGGAAGTAATTACATGCGAACGCCTAAGCCTTTGATTTAATGACTCCATTTGTAAGCGGTCATTGAAATTAAAAATGGTGCTTACTGGGTTGCTCATCTAAGACTTCTCCCGCTCAAGGGTGCAGTGACTTCAAAGCCTTCGGCAGTAAACTCATTAATCTTATTTCTGAGGGTTCTTAAGCTGATTCCTAGAGTCTTTGCTGCATGAGTTCTGTTGCCTCTGTGGCTCTTGAGGGTCTCTAAAATAAAGTGAGTTTCTACAACCCTAAGGGTCTGTCCAATAGGTAGCGAGTTGACCCAGTCTAACGAAACCATTGGAGTACCTTCTCCTTCGATCGGAATTGACTCCGAGCGGATGGTGTCTTGGGTTGACATGATCACAGCTCTTTGCACAATATTTTGTAACTCCCTAACATTTCCGGGCCAGTTATGGGAGTTAAGTTTTTCCATAGCATCTGCAGAGAATGCTAAGTTTGGACGAGAAAAATTTGCTTTGCATTCCTCTAAAAAGTGGTTAGCAAGTAAATTTATATCTTTGGGTCTTTCTCTTAGAGGAGGGATTTCAATATGGAGGACATATAGACGATAATAAAGGTCTTGACGGAACCTACCCTGAGATACTGCTGAAACGATGTCTCGGTTGGTGGTAGCAATGATACGAGTATTTATGGGGATTGGATTTTTTCCACCGATGCGCTCAATTTCTTTTTCCTGCAGCACTCTGAGTAGTTTTGCTTGTAGAGAAGGATCTATCTCGGTTATTTCATCCAATAGTATAGAGCCATTATTGGCCATTTCAAATTTTCCGATGTGTTTTTGATTTGCTCCAGTAAATGAGCCTTTCTCAAATCCAAATAATTCACTTTCAAGCAAAGTTGCAGGCATTGCTGCACAATTAATCGCAATGTAAGGTCGATTGGTTTGACTTGAAGCATTATGGATAGCTTTGGCAATGACTTCTTTACCAACTCCGGATTCCCCAGTAATCAATACTGGCACATTGGTATCGGCAATTTGCCAAATGATATCTTGAATGCGCATCATTTTTTCGTCAGCTGCTGGAAATAATGGTTTTTTACTATCCCTATCTGGTCTACGACCTTTGCGGTTTTGAATAAAATCGAGATAGGTACTGGCATTTGGATAAGAACCTGGCTGATTCCCCGAATAAAGTGGTTGCTGAAGTTTAAAATTTGACACGTGATCCCCCTATGGAAGTAGTTGTGTTAGTCTCTCTTTTGCTAAATTCGCATAAAACAGATTATCTCCGTCTTGACTTGCTTTTGTTAATGAGTCGATAGCCTCCTTGCGTTTTCCTGATCGGTAGAGCAGTAAACCTCCCTTATATAAGTTTTCAGCTCTCCCATTCCAGTCAACTGCAGATTCTGCAGTGAAGGTATATAGGCGCCCTGCTTCCAAGTATTGATTGTTTTCTCGATATTCTTCTGCAAGATTTATCAGTTCTCCTGTCCATGCAGCTTGTGCTTCTTTGTCACCTTCGAACTTATCAGGAGTGATTTGTTTTAAAAGGTTAGTTGCTTCTCTTCGTTCTTTATTGAGACCTAGTATTCGGAACCTTCTGATTAATTTTCGCAGCAGGCGAATGGCATCACCAGATGGGCTATAGGATTTGATCGACTCTTTTTCACTGTTTTCTAAATCAATATTTTGATTTGAGCCTAGAGCTTCGTTCCAACTGCTGAGTATGATACGTGGTGGCGTTTTCAAAAGGCCTGGGTCTGAAAGTGTCTGCTCAAAATGCTTCTTATAGGAAACTTTTAAACTGTTTTTTTCGTTTTCATTGAGCTCACTCCAAACAATCCCCATGCGTCTATCGGCACGACTTGCTTCCTGCCTGTATTTTGATGCAGCGGATCTCTTCCCACTAGTGCGGAAGTTTGAACTAAGATTAGACGCAATTACTGATTGCCAAAATAATGACCTAAATAAGCCTAGTCCCTTTTCAGACTGTTTTGCTGAAAGACGATAGAAAGGGAGAGCTAATTCCATTTGTCCAAGATTTCGGTAGGCTTCACTAATGCTCCATGATACTTGAATATGATTTTTGACTAGCTGTATATTCTGGGGAAGAGCCTCATAGGTTGTGATAGTCTGAGCAAATGCTTTCTTACTTGAACTATCAATTAGTATGTCTGATACTTTTTCCTTAAGGAGGGAGTGGAGATCATTATAGAATGGCTTTCCTGTCTCTTCGTCATAGACTTTAAAGTATTTGCCTGCAAGGAGCCCTGTCTTTGCTGTCCAGAACGATTCAGATTGTAGAGCGTTCTTGAGAATAATACTGGCAATTAGAAATGCTGTGCGTTTGCTTTCTACTTGAGGCATCACAGTTTCCATTTGTTGTAAAATGGGCATCGATGTTAGGGGGAGGTCTTTTTGGAAACTGTTAGGAAATGGCGGTGTCCAATATGCTAGGCGTATCACCTTTTGCGCTTTTAGCTCCCCGTTTCCGAGAGTATCTAATTTAGCAAGAGGTTGAGCGAGCTCAACCAGCTGGGCACCATTACTGTTTGCCATCAGTTTCAGAGCTTGAATATCCAATCTTCTTAAATATGAGAACCTCGATAGTGGTGATTCTGGAAATCTATTGATAAGAGATTCAAAGTAGCCATCAGCTAGAGAAAGGTTAGCTTGTCCCAAGTGGGATTCTGCAAATGCCCAAAGGTGCAAGGCATCTTTCTCAAATATTGATGGATCTTTATAGAGCACCTGCTGGTACGCTACGAGAGCTCTTTTTTCATTTCCGAAACGATACATTTTAAGAGCAAATTCCGCCATTTTTTGGGCGCTGCTCATGCTTTTTTGGCTTTCTCGTTTGCTCCAGCCTGAAGGCTGTGACCGGCCAGAGTAAACTGCCGTTTGTATCGGGTACATATAGAATGGAAAGGATTTCCATTCTTTACCTCGACCTTCACCTGTCTTCTGTATTGCTATAGCTAGATCTTCTGCATTGTCTATGATATCTGGTGTTGGTTGGAGCAACTTTCTCTTGTGGAGAGCTTCGCTAGCCTGATTACCAATGTTTGGGAGCTGCTGCTTCCTGGCCATATTAAGTGTGCTATAGGTTTCAGTTGGACCTGAGTTTGATGAAAAAGGTTCTTGGCTTGATGGTACTGAGAACTGCATTTTATCTTGTAATTGTCCAGAATTACCTTCTACCAACGGAAGGTTACTCTTAGGATCTATGTTTTGTTTATAGTAGTAATCGAAAATATTGATTACTACTCGGTAAGGTTCCTCAAGCTCATCAATTGTAGCCCTTAAGTTTTTGTCCCTCAATTTTAGTTCTACTTTGGATCCTGAAGGACCTAGGTCTTTTATTAGAACCCTTTTTATTACGGTGTCATCATACTTATTAAGAGCTGTTAATTCGGAGGGACTAGTATTTTGGAAGTGTAGACTTAAGGTGTTTTCTTTGAGGTTTTCACTATATGAAAAAGGTTTCTTTTCATTAAATGTAAAGATGAGCTCCCCAAATCTTCCAGCAGCAAAGCTAAGAGATGAATCCATAAAACACTGAATAGCGAGAGCCATGTGTAATCCAGTTAAAATTGGAAATAAATTATTTATTGCGTTCATGCTGCCTAGCGAGCACCTGAACGCCCATTAATCGGTCGTTTCATCAGGTGTCCTTCTCATTTAGTTTGACTTACTCTTTGCTAGCAAACATCATGCCAGAAAACAGCTATGCAAATATGGTTGTACAGCGAAATATTGCCTTATTATTGTCACTGAATGTCAAGGGGGTGACAGGGGCGCCAAAATCCTGGCAATGAAATGCTTGCTTTTGACTTCTTGTTATGCAAGAAGAAGGCTTTAAATAATGATCTAAGTCCATTTTATGGAGTTTTCTATGCTTCCTTGGCTAATGCACGAAGGCCGTAAAAAAATTGCTGTAATTGGTGATATTATCCTCGATGAATACTTAGAAGGAGAAGTCTCACGCATCTCTCCTGAGGCTCCTGTTCCTATTCTTCGGGTTTCGAAGCAGCTTTATAGCGCAGGTGGTGCAGCAAACACTGCAAGAAACGTGCAGTTGGCTGGAGGTGAGGCATTCCTGTTTAGTGTCTGGGGCAAGGATGAATCAGCTCGTAATCTAAGTAATATATTATCTGCAGATGAAATTAATACGGACGGGGTGGTCACAGTTCCAGATAGGTCGACCATCAAGAAAACACGTATTACAGCCGGTCATCAGCAAATGCTACGTGTAGACTGGGAGCTAGTACAAGCAATTGATAAAGAAGCACAAGATGAGATCTGGACAAGGCTTATTGGCTCGGATTTTGATGCTATCTTGTTGAGCGATTATGGCAAAGGTGCTCTTCCTACTTCCTTTCTAGCAAGGGTCTTTGAGCATGCAAACGCTCACGGAATTCCCACCATTGTCGACCCTAAAGGTAAAGACTTTAGTAAATACAAAGGCTGTGATCTTATTACTCCTAATCGTAAAGAGGCGTGCGAAGCTCTTGGCATTGATATTGAGAGCGCTCCGAGGGCTGAAGAACTAGGGCTCATGCTTAAGAGTAGGTATCTGCTTAATAATGTTCTTGTGACACTGGGTAGTGAAGGCATGGGTCTTTTTACAAGTGAAGAAAAACAGGCACCAATCTTTCATAAGCCCTTAGCCAAAGAAGTTTTTGATGTTTCGGGAGCTGGTGACACGGTTGCTGCTATGATGGCCTTGAGTTTCGCCGCTAAGGTTGACTCTGAACAGTCGGTCCAGCTTGCGAGCTTAGCAGCTGGAATTGTGGTTGAAAAATGGGGAACCCAACCAATTTTGAGGCATGAGCTTGAGAAGGCAGTACTAGCTTCGGAGTCTGGTGTACCAAAGCTTGCAAGCGTCAATAAAGTGGTAGATCTAGATACACTGCTTGCGACTTTGCCATCACTGAAAAAAAAGCATAAAAAAATCGTTTTTACCAATGGTTGCTTCGATCTTTTCCATGCCGGACACCTGAATTATTTGGAAAAGGCTCGGAGTCTAGGTGACATCTTGATCGTTGCTGTTAATTCAGATGAGTCTGTGCGGGCATTAAAAGGAGTTAAGCGACCATATGTCGATCTTGTGAATCGTATGAACTTAATTGGTGGTTTAGCTTGTGTTAATTTTGTGCTTCCGTTCTCAGAGTCGACCCCTCTCAGATTAATCAAGGCTATTACTCCTGATGTGCTGGTCAAAGGTGCAGACTATAAAATCAATGAAATTGTTGGCGCCGAATACGTTTTAAGACACGGAGGAAAGGTTCAGACTATTGAGTTTTTAGACGGCTTTTCAAGTTCAAACCTGATAGAAAAAATTCGGAAATCTGATTCTTAAACGCCTGTTTTTAATGCAGAAGAATAGCTATTTAAAAAAATCTTCGTTATATCAGCTGTTTGTTAATTTGGGCTATAAAAATGTACAGGAATATGTATTATGCCCCCACAACGGCTAGGAAACGCTTAAACAGAAAACATGTCATCATGTTCCATTCGGTCAAAAGCACTCTAGCAAAATAGGAAATCTGAGCATAGCTCGGTTTTTTTTTTGCTTTTTTGTGACTTTAACTTATTAGCTGGCTACATTTATGACTAAACATAGTGAGCTTAATCCGATGGGGCTCCGCATCTGGAATAAATTGAAGGCAATTTTTTTTCCAGTGGAGAAGAGCGAATTTGGCTTTTTCCTTCCAGTCTTTTTTTTATATTTCTGCCTTGCATTTATTTATAACGGTCTAAGGCCATTGAAAATCACCTTGGTGACCTCAGTCTCGACCGCCGGAGCAGAAATTATTCCATTCTTAAAGGTTTGGGGAATCGTACCCGGCGCTTTTTTATTCACTTATCTGTTTACCAGGTTGTCTCGCGTCCTTTCTCGGGAAAATATCTTTTACACGATGATTTCCATCTTTATTAGCTACTATGTCTTGTTTGCCACAGTTTTATATCCCTATGGATACGTGTTCACTTTAGATAAGGTGGCAGAGTTTTTGAGATCAGTTCTACCGACTGGAATGCGAGGTTTGATCTCAATGATTCAATATTGGTATGTCAGTATCTTTTATGTGATGTGTGAGGTTTGGTCGAGTGTAATCATGTTTATGCTTTATTGGGGTTACGTAAATGAGGTAACCCCTATGACTAAAGCAGCGAGGTTTTATCCCTTGTATAATTTAGGAGGGAACCTAGCTTCAACGTTTTCTGGCTGGCTTTTGTTTACCATGTCGAAAAAAGATTTTTCTATTTTCTTGGGAGAAGAAAAAGACTCAATTGCAAATTATGCATTGGTTGTTATAGGTATAGCTACTTTTATGGCAATTATCGCAACCTTTCTTTTTCGTTATTCTAATAAAAAAATGTCTGAGTATCCCGTATATAATCTGGAATTTGATCCTAAACCTAAGAAAAGAAAACCAGAAAAGGTGGTCTTTACCCTCACTGAATCTATCAATCAAGTGCTTAATTCAAAATACCTTTTGTATCTATTGGTACTAGTCGTTGCTTATAATCTGGTCTTTAATCTTACCGACATTCTTTGGAGTCAAGAAGTCAAAAACTATTTTGGCTCAGATCAAATTAAAATGGCTGGATTCATCGGTAAGGTAACCATGTACAAGGGCATTTTATCAACTTTTTTGGTTTTTTTGGCACATATAATTATTAGGAAGTTTGGCTGGAAGCGAGCTACCCTTATCACTCCGGTTATTATCTTGGGCACTAGCCTATTGTTTTTTCCTTTAATTTCCTTGCAAGGAAATGAGCTTTTTAAAACTTTTGTATTTGATATGTTTTCCAGTTCTCTCACCTGGATTTCGGTGGTATTAGGTGGAGTGCAAAATGCCATGGCACGAGGCACTAAGTATTCCATTTATGATTCGACGAAGGAAATGGCTTTTATTCCTCTAAGTATAATGGAAAAACGTAAAGGCAAAGCTGTGATTGATGGCATAGCCTCTCGTATTGGAAAGTCAAGCGGGTCAGTGATCATTATGGCTTTACTTCTGATTTTTTCAAATCTGCAAGAATCGATTCCATATATAGCTTTGATTTCAATTTCAGTTACTGTTTTTTGGGTTATGTCTATTATTGGACTAGATGAATTAATGAAAGAGAAGAACAATCAAGTGAATGAGAAGGCATAAACTAGAATCTTGGGTTCAAATATGCCTAGACTTCTCTCTCTACTTTTATAGACTCTAATTAGGACCTTATTTTAGGCTTGTCTGCTGGGAGGCCTTTTTTTATGTTTGCAAGTACTTTTTCGAAATTTGTAGCTATCGGATTCTTAATATCACTCATGCTTGGATGCACTTATAAGTTTTCCAATTTGCATATGAGAACGCCTAACAAGGCCAAGACTATTGCAGTGGAGGGTGTTTATGATACCTCAAGGATGGCTTTGCCCCATGAGTATTTGTGGGAGAGTTTGCAAAAACATATTGCAATCAATGGAAGGCTGAGGCTTGTTCCTAAAAACCAAGCTGACTTATACCTTAGATGCCAACTGCTTAGGGCTAATATCAATCCTTTTGATATCAAGCTTGGTGAAATAAAAGGTCCTGATTCATTTGTTGATGAATCTTTAGAGATACCGAGTCCATATCCTATGCATGCTTACCCCAGTTATCGTAGGGCAAGCTCCTATGCCAAGCAAGAACAGATATCGGCTACTGCTGTGGTAGAGGTTTGGGATCTTAGACAAAAGCAATTGGTTTTTAAAAGGTCTTATGGTGCAAACTCCACTTATGGTATTTTGAATGCAAGTTCGTCAGTTGAATATGGATTTCTGAAGGCTGACGAGGCATTTGAAAACGGTTTTGCAAGTGTTGCAAATGAAATTGCTAAAAAGGCGGTTGCAGACCTTTTAAGACGTTGAGTCTAAGATTCATTAAACTTGCTTGCTATATTGCCGAAAGTTCGTGAGTCTTTGAAGAAATTAACTACTAAGCCTACATAATATACACCTTCGTGCCAATTTTCATCGGTAAATTTCTTTGCCCATCCTGTTTTTAATCCCCAGCATCTAGTTGGGGATGTGTAGACCATGCTGAACGAAGCCGCATCGGTTGGTTCAGCATGGTCTTTTTTCTGTACTCCATATCCTAGGCCAAATGAGAAGTGCGGTATGATACCTGTAGAAAAGGAGATACCTCTTGTGCGTGTTGATATTGCAGAAAACTTTCCATCTTCATTGCGTACAGGATCGTTACTAATATTATAGCTAAAGCCTATGCCTGATTGAAAAAAAGACGGAGGACTAAGGTTGAAGTTTAATTTTGTAAAGAGTTTTTTGTATAGGTTGTAATCGCTTTCAGAATTTAGACTCCAACTTTTGAACCTCAGTATGGCCTTGCTGGCAAGTGGAGTCCACGGTTCAGGTAGTGCGGTATCGATATCATTGTCTCGGTTATAGCTTTTTCGCTCTTCTCTCGGTGTTACTTTTAGGTAATCAAAGCTGATACTAGCTTCTAGGTGGAGAGGGACGTGCTGATCTTTTGAGGTGAGCTGGTAACGGTTTGCTGAAAAGCTGCCATCGGTATTGAATAGGTCAGAAACTCCGAGTATTGGTCTATCGAGGCTGTATATAAGCTCTTGTTCAGCTTGTTTCTTGAGGCGAGTGTAACGATTAGAACTTGTTTCATCTCTATTTGAAGGACTGCTAGAGCTTTCGATTTGCTTTTTGCTACCTGGAACTAGATTCCAAGCCTGCTGGTAAGTAATCCAATCATGGGTAGTGGAAAAAGTAACTAACTGGCTTGGATATATGGATTGGTCACTGGGGTAATAGCTCAAAGTCCTGGCACCAATGATATCTGACCAATTGTTCGTCTGTTCATCGAAGCTGATATATTCGCTGGTAGTGCCATAGCTGCCTCTGCGAGCAGCATAACTTCTTAACGAGAAGGTGACGTCCCAGTTCATCCTGTGTTCCAGGACACTGGTGGTATTTTCAGGGTGATCTAAAGGAATATCTTGCCTGCTAGGACTAGAATAGCGGCCATCAAGAGGGAGGCCGAAGTGGATGCCGGAAACGATTGAGTGGAGGTATGAGTCTCCGACTCTTGAGTCTGGGAGCTGATCTTCGGCTCCAGTTGCCAAGTTATGATGAATTCTATGCAGTCGGTCGATCTGTGTGCTGCGATATTCAAAATCTGAAAAATAGTCGGCGCTGATAATTTGCTCTTTAACTAATGGGCTCTTGAGCTTAAGGGCTAAGCGCTGCCAACTACCATTCCCTAGACGTTGTAAAGCTTGATTGCGGGTCAGTGTAGAGTCAAAAATTGATTCAGTGAAGACCTCGATTCTCCGGCTTTCGATACTTGATTGGAGGTAAAGGGGGAGGGGTGACATAGAATCAAACAATGAGATCATTCTAGATTGAAGTTTAAAATATAGAGGGATCTGATATCCGCTAAATTTTTCCAATGCTAAGATGGGGTCGGAGAAATGAGACCCAGCTCCAAGGTAGAAATTTTCACCGTCAAGATGAAGTCTTGCCCGAGAAGTAGAATAAAGGTCTATAGGGGCTTTTTGACTAATTTCAGAGAAGCTTGGAACCCAAAGATCTTCTTGATATCGATGATCTGAAAGCAGAGTGCCATGACTAATTAAGTTTAACCTTGGAGCAATAATACTTTGCCCCTTCCATTTGAACTGACCTCTCCAAGAATTGCTAGGTAGTTGCAATCGGTTATCGATTTCATGCTCCATACATTGTGAGTGGCTTTCCTCTGCTAAACAGCGATTTAGTCCATTCTTACGCCACCACCCCGGATCAGAAAGAGTTTGGTATTCTGGATCGTTCTCAGCAAGCCCATTCTCAGTGGCAGGGTTTTCAGCGATTCGATTTCTAGCTCTTTCTAGCCCTTGTCTAAAATCTTTAGCTAGTAGCAGGCGTTTTTCTTTTTCATTTAACCAAAGCCGGTCCCTAATTGATTCGAATTGAAACTCCCAACCGGAATATTGTCTACTTTGAATTCGGTACTCTAGCCCTAATCTTAATCCTCTATTTTCGATTAAATCGGTGGTGAGCGTGGCGTCACTACTTTCATTTAACGCGAAAAAAATTGGTTGAGAGTACATAGAACCGTTTATATTGCTATGGGTAAGGCTAGGAAGCAAGAATCCTGATTGGCGTTTGCTCTTCATTGGGATCTTTAGAAAAGGGAGGTAAAGTACTGGAATTCCTTTTATTTCTAAGATTGGGTGATATAGGTCAGCGTAGCCTTCTCCCTGAGCATGAATTTCTTCGGCTCTGAAGCCCCATGGAGGAGTATCATCTTCTTGGCAAAAACAAGGTGAAAAAAAAGCGCGTTTAGCCAAGAACCGTTCTTCAGTAAGCCTTTTTATCGATTCACCTTCGATAACAAAGTAGCCAATACGGGTGATTGATGGCTGCTCACCAAGGGGGATGCCTCGGCTTTTCTGCCAAAAATTCCGCCTTCTCTGGAATGATTCTCTTTTGGATGGGGACAGTTTTGCCAGGCTGGAATTTGTTTGTTTTCTTATCAACTCTTCTTGTTCAAGTAATGCTATGTAGCGTTCAATAAGAGAATCTTCGGGTTTAGTTTTTCCTTCACCTCGGAACGAATCTCTTATTAATGCCTTTTTTTTGGAGATCTCATTGAGTCGGTTTTTTCTCTCAGCTTCGAATGTTAGCTCCTGATTGGTAAACCCGAGAATCTCTCGGTTATATTTTTGCAATATTTCAGAATCATTAACTAAAACCATGGCGTTAGTCATTGTGAACTCATTACTATTGGTTTCAAGAACCAAACTCGTACCACTAATAACCTGGCTTGGAGCAATAACCACAACATGTCCTTCACCCGATACTTGATTGTTTTTTTTGTCAAAAACTAAGCGATCTGCAGAAATTATAATTCTAGCTGCTATTGCAATTACGTTGCCTTCAAAGCGGTGAGTCAAACCTTCTTTGTCGAAGGTGCTATAATCGGCATCAAAAAAAAGTTGTGGTCCCAGCGTGGCTTTTTTACTTGGAAGCGCTTTGTTTTTATCTTCCTTTTCAATGCTTTTCTCTGAAACTTCTTTGATGGTGCCAGAGCTTTGAATAGCAGGTTCGCTAACTGATGTTTCACCAAGAGTTTGCGCTTTTTGTCTAATTGCATTGCTAGGTGGTTCAAAGATGTTGCCTTCTTCTTGGGCAGAGATAGCCGACCCAAAGAGTAAGAGGTACGATAAGGTAATGGTGTGAAATATCAAGTATGAAGGAGATGAAATGATCAGTTCCTCACTAATTTAAAAGCAACTTAGAGCAGTCTAAAACTGCTTTTTTTTATAGTTTACTAAGAAAACAATGCCGCTTTGCATATTCTCATGCAAAAGCATAAGGATCAAATGGAAGTGCCACCAATTTAGGTTCGGCAAGAAAATATAAGATCTAAGTTTTTACAGGGCTTGTGATGAATTCTAAAAGTGGCTAGATTAATGAACCACTTTTAGACCACTTGAGATTAAAGGGGAATTAAATCAAAACCCTAAGAGGCTTGATAAGAAGTTTGTATCACTAAGATTTGCTATAATTTTTTCATTTTTCTGAATCCAAGTATTAATATTTTTTTGCTGCCTCGAAAGTAACTTACCTTTTATTTTAAAGTTTCTTAGATGATGGTTATAGAGTTTAGTAAATTGATCGGCAAGCTTATCGCGATCTTTCATTCCAAATGCGAGGCTATTTCCTTTTTTTGTATCAAGAAGCTGCGAAGCCAAATATCTGGTTTCAAACTTGTACTTGAAAGTAGGTAGTAAAATAGGCATGTATATGGCAACGGGTACATCAATACTGTAGGGTTTCGTTTCCTCTTCCTCGGAGTAGGAAGTCTTAATCGAACTAGTATCGTCTACAGCTATTTCGGAGTCTGTCTCACTGAGATCACTTTCGTTACCATTAAGTCCCATGATTGTTTGATTCCATTGGTTTGAGATTGATTGTTTCTTTGCGATGAGTTTTTTACGCAGATTAGCATCTGATCGAGCGGAAAAAATATGATCCTGGCGGTTCAATTCTAAATTGGTTGATCTAATATCGAGATCAATTTTTTCGCTCAGACTCATCTCGTCATCTAATTCCATAGGATCATCTATGTAGTCTAATTGATTCTCTTCCAACTCTTCACTTTGATTAGGTATGATCTGCTCATCCTCATCCTGATTTGGTTCAGACGTTTCCTCTGGAAAAACTTGACTAAGATCAATTTGTGCAAGTAGTTCTTCGAGCTGAGCATTCAGTTTGTTTGTTGCAAGTAGATTGAGTTCATCTTCTGAGTAGGTTTTTGCGTACTCTTGGTCATCCACGACAAAGCTTGGGATTTCGATTTTTTCCATAATTGTTTTAATCAAGAGCATCTTGCCTAAATATTCTCGTTGAGTATTAGCTTCAACCTTTGCTTTAGCTTGAACTTCGAGCAAACCAACTTGAAATTCTTTCATTGGTCCTTTTTCATCTTCAATCTCTTTTTGAGTGAAGATAATTTCTTTTGCTTTATCTTTAAGGTAGCTAACAAATCCATCGTCGAGATCTTTTCCCTCAGTTTTTAATTCCTGATTGGAAATGTTCTCCATGATATATAGCTGGAGGGTGTCAACAACAGCTAGACTTTGCTCCATTTCTTCCATATATTCTGCAACAGCTTTGCACATCATTTCTATTTCTGATTCTGTGAAGTTATAAGATCCTCCTGGCCCAATCCCACTTCTGTATGAGTTACTCTGGATCAGCTTGGAAAATTCATTTGTTACCCAATTCCCATAGTTCTTTGGTAAACCATCCAAAATATTGCTCCATTTACCATCACCATAGGTCTTAAGGTCTTCGCTTATCCAAGAAGCAAAACGCTCATTGATTTTTTCAGAATTTCCTTCCGAAACATAGCCGTATTCCCGATCTAAACGTAATGATCTACTTCCTCTTATTAAGGATTCGAGGGCTCTTAACCTAGGATTGAGCAGATTAATTGACCAGCGTATAGAGGGCATAAGTACATGGTCAAATGGGAGGGGCTCTTCATCAGGCTCTAATGATTTTGAGTTGGAGATAAAGTATTCAGCCAGCATCTTGGGAAAATCCTTCAGATTTTTATCGGTCATATATTTACTATATGCGATTGGTGAAGGCCCAATATCCCAAACCTTACAGTCAACGTATCGATTTGTATGGCTGTCAGTACAAAATAAAGGGATATTTTCAAAATCAGAGATTGTCTTATCGTTGTAAAGGATTTTAATAGCCATTTCATCATATGAAAATGCGCTTTTACCATTTTTGACTTGATTACCAGCAATCGCAGATTCTTGGAAGGGCATATAGTCCATTATAGAGCTAGTTACAATGAGATTGTCTGGAGTTTTAATGTTTTGGACATACTGCGCAAAAATCTTGTCTCGCTCATCAAGAGAGAAATTGCCTGCAAGAGATCCGGCAAAGTTGTGTCGCAGACCTAATGTGTGACCTACTTCGTGGGCGATGGCATCTCGTAGGTGATCTTTAGAGACTTCAAAGAAAACTTCATCCGACAGATTTTCATTGAGTAATTCTGACATAGTTAATGCCAGCGATTCGAGGTGAGAGTGATTACACATGGGTTTTTGAAAAAAACCTCTAAGGCCTATTTTTCTTTTTCGGCTTTGATTTTCTTTGATATTTTGCAAGTAAGATCTTATTTTATCCTTTTCATTGCCTTTTATTAGTTGTTCTAGATAAGACCGACTAGAAGTTTCTATCTCGTTTGAATGTGATGCTAGCAATTTACGAATCGCTTCACGGGCCTGTTGTTTTCCTTTGATTGCAAATACGCTGCTCATATAGATTTGAACATTCAAAATTTCACCTGTTCTAGGATCCATTTGGGCATCAGCATAAGCATGACTTGCATCATCCCAGTCGATCCATTGAACCATATTGTAATCATACTGAGGTGCAGTTAGACCTTTAGGAGCATCAACTACTTTAATGAATTCTTGACCTAGAGCTTTATTCCAGTAAAGAATTCCCTCTTTGATTGTATCTCGATAGTCAGCTGGTGTGTTGTGTGATATTGCAAAAACAACTGGTTTGTTGATATTAAATTTACTAGCAAATGTTCTCGCTTTCTTAGTTTCATGAGATATAGTTGGATTTACTTCAAAAAATCCATAGTTTTTTTTATTTTTAGGAGACACGGTTGGTACGAAATCTTTGCTAGGTTCATAGGGGTGAAAATAATAGCGAACTTCCACTGGCAAGAATGCGTTACTCTCTTGGATTTGAGCTATTTGCTTTACAAATAAATATTCTTTTTCCTCATTGAACGAGACTGTTTCTGAGTAACTATTGGCGATTTTTACGGCTTCAAATTGTTCCGAAAAGTGAGCTGGATCAGAACCAGAGAAATCCTGAGCATACCAGTCTTCTAATGTATAAAGCTTACCCATTCCCGAGTTGAAGTTAAAGTAGATAGTTTCTTGATCTTCATGATCGATTTCAAAGTCAGTAAGAATTAACTGCTGTGGGAGATCATGGTAATAAGCATGTCCTTGTGTTGCCTCTACTAAAAATAGTCTTCCAGATTTAAGAGTGAATGCGACTATTCGTGACTTCAGATTATGGAAATCAGGAGCAAGTCCACCTTGGATTAGGTTGGTTCTCAGAAGAAACTCTTTATCCAGAGATGCTTTTTTGATTCCTAAAGTTTGTAAACCTTCTGGATGGTAAGGTGGAATAAAAGAGTTGTTGTTTTCGTGCTTAGGTTGCCTGGGATCTTTCAGATCTTCTGTCTTTTGATCTAGTATAAAAGACCTTATGCCTGTACTTGCATCGACATCCATCACGCTTGGGGGTGATAACACAAATGAATCCTTGATATTGCGAGGTGCATAAAAATCTTGTTCAGATTCTAGAGTTTTAATAGTAAAGGCCTTTTCTACGCTATCCTTATGGTTTCCACATGCTGATATTAAGAATAGAAATCCTAGTTGCAGCATTGCTAGCCATAGAACTTTTTCGAGCCTATGCATAGTAGGGCCTCCTTGGTGCGTTGGTTCGTGTACTATTCTATTGGAAAGTCAAAGTGACATAGGACATACATACCTTCTTGACCTTGGCCGGTCAACCAAGATTATTTATATACATCTGAATTAATTGAACAAAATAATGGTGTTGAAATTTCGTGTAGAATACGAAAAAAAGGGGAAGGAAGAATTTTAGTTATAGCTTTGCCGATTTTTCCTTGAGTGCTTTACTTTGTTTTGCAAGCTGCTCTTTTGACATTTTTCGGTAGTATAGATTCTTATCTTTGGCTTCAACATTCCAGTCTGCAGCCATTTTTTCAAAAGCAAAAGATGCCTCTTCTAAAGCAGTTTTTATGAGGTCTTTAAATTCAATAGGAGCAGTGTCTGCTAATGTAACATAGCGATAGGCACAAGCATGCCAAATTTCTTGCCTGCAATAAAACTCTGCAATAAAGCGTTCGGATTCCGCCATCCTTCTTTTCCCTTTCTTTATCAACTCAAGCGCTTTAGGAGTGTGTTCGCTCTTTGGGTATGATTTTACTAGTATTTCCCATTCAGCAATTGCACGAGCTGTAAGATCTTGCTCACGGTTGACCTCTTCAGGGGCATCAGCCCAATAGGATTGGCCTATCCGATATTGGGCGAAGGAGTTTTTCGGATGGTTTGGATGTAGCTTAATAAATTGTTTGTAAGATGCTGTAGCTTCAGCATATTGTTCCAACTCAAAATGGCTATTTGCCATGAGTAGCTCTGCATCTGTGGCATATTTACTGTAAGGAAAGCGAGACTTGAACTCACCAAGTTTTGTGAGTGCAATTTCGTAGTTTTCATCGTCATAGGGCTCTTTCGCCAATGTGTATGACTTTGATGGGTTGTCTGGGTCAAATTGTTTTTCGCTACAGCTAAGAGCCAGTCCCAAGTAAAATAAACAAGTTATTCGTTTGATCCACATGAATTACTCCTTGAGTGGAATGATTTTCTTTAACCTTGCTCACTTCTTACCGATACCATAAAAAGTTGAGGGAAAGAGAGTTTCAATTTTGAATAAAACCAATGTACCATGATGAGACTTACCCCTTGAATGAAATGGTGCTAGCCACTGTGCTTGACTTTATGGTAAAGCAGGGGCTTTCCTAATTTTGTGAGACTGAGGAGTGAATTCCTGTGTTTAGGAACACCGAGTCAAAATCTCAGAAGTCTTCTCTCCTGCCAAGCTCTGGAGTAGGCTTAACCCTCATTTTTCTAGCTTTTTCATGGCTGCTCCATCTCGTCAGCCTAGTGAGTTTGCCAAGCTACCAGGAGAATAAATCAACAGATCTGGCCAAGAAAAAGCGGCAGAAGTCAACAATAAAGTTCAAAGTTACTCCTAAAAAAACAGAAGCAACAGTAAAAAATAAAGAACTTGTGGAAGTTGTTCAAGAAAAAACCAAAGAAACCCCTGATCCTAGTAAGTCTCGACTTGGCCACAACAATCATAAGACAAATAAAGAGACTAAAATAAAGAAACAGCCAATAACAAAAGGGCTTGATCCGGCTAGGGCATCAGACAAGGTTGCCCAAAAAAAGAGAAAGAAAAGCTCTGGTGCAAAGCAGCCAACTAAGAAAAAAGTTCAGAAGATTGCTAGGCCTCGGGAAAAAAAGAGTCGGCGTCTTTTAACTAATCCTGGGGGGAAGGTCGCGGTTCCTAGGAAGCTAAAAGCAAGAAATGCTTACGAAAATCTCCTCAACAACTCGATGGCACAAATGAGTGATCAAGTGAAGGCGGGATACCAAGATTATATTGAAGACGATCTCGAGATAGGTAATGCAATTGATCTGAATACCCAGGAATACCGGTATATTGGGTATTTTACAAACCTCCGAAAATCTATTGAGTTGACCTGGACTTATCCTGCGCCAGCCTTGAGAAGAGGGCTCTATGGGAATGTGTACATAAAGTTTACTATCGACAAGGATGGCAAAGTATCAAGAATTATGGTCCTTGATACTTCTGGTCATAGAATTCTCGATTCTGCAATTGTTGATGCCATTGAACTTGCTGCCCCTTTTGCCCCTCTTCCCAAAGGTTTCGGTTCGAAAATTAACATTAAAGGCAATTTTCGCTATGTGCTAAACTAGTCTGTGTATGCTTAAAAAGCTGACTTATCTATTTAAAAAGATCTATTGGATTTCATTTATTTTAAATATCATGCTTTCGGCGCTGAAATTACTTGAATAGTAAGGAAGTTGATGTTGTTAAATCGGTACCTATTAGGGACTTGCTCAAGGTTGTTTATCCTCTGTACTCTAATGTCTGCCTGCGTGGGCCTTGAGGATAAGAGTATCTCAGAAAAAGTTAAGCCATTAGTTGTTGATCAAACCGAAAATCAGCAAGACGACCCTTTGAACGCAAGCCAAATTGAAAAAGACAGCCAAGATCTTCTTGGTGAAGGGTTTTGCAAGGATGATATCTATACAACTTATTTGAAAAATGAGTTCTATACTGGCTTTGATGTGAAGCACAAGCGCAAGCGTTTAAGCTCAGGAAGATGGCGACGGTACCGAGAAAACTCAGCACTTCATCACGCTGCTTCACGTCTTGCTCCTAGGACAGAAGATTACTTTGGCTCAATTCCTGTAGTGGTCACTCCAGAAGTGCAGTTTTGGATAAGCTATTTCAAGACTAAAGGCAGGCATTCTTTTATAAAATGGTTAGTGCGAGGAGAGTCAGTCAAGTCAACTATTATGCCCATTTTAGCTAAAGAAGGTATGCCGAAAGAGTTATTTTATCTTGCAATGATTGAGTCTGGATTTAGTAACAGCGCTTACTCTAAAGCTAGAGCAAGTGGCCCCTGGCAATTCGTTGCAGGTACCGCTAAAATGTATGGTTTAAAGATAAATTACTGGGTTGACGAACGTAAAGATCCGTTGAAAGCAACCACAGCAGCCGCGGCTTATCTCAGGGATCTTTATAGCCGATTCGGCAATTGGTATCTGGCTATGTCTGCTTATAATGCAGGTCCTGGTAAAGTTAATTATGCAATACGTCGCTTAAGAACTAATGACTTTTGGAGAATTATTAGGAGCCGCTATTGGCGACTAGAAACTAGAAACTATGTGCCGAAAATGTTGGCTGCATTATTGCTTGGAGTAAGTCCACAAAAATATGGATTTGATGTAAAAGCTCATCATTTGGATCAAATGCCAGATTCCATAGCTTATATTAAAGAGCCAGTTCAATTGAATGAGCTTGCTGATCACTTAGGTATCAGTAGGAGCTTGCTAAAGAAATGGAACCCAGAATTGCTTCGAGGTATCACTCCTCCCAGGTGGCATGCAAAAGATGGTTATCCTTTACGAATTGCATCTAGTCATGCAAATAGAGTTGCCGAAGTCTTGCCACGTCTGTCGAAGTTACACATAAAAGATGTTCATATGCATAAAATCCGTAAGGGAGAAACTTTGGGCCGCATTGCGAGCCAATATCGAGTGTCTGTTAGGAAGCTTATGCAGTTCAATCGCAGTCTTTCTCCAAGACGTCTAAGGATTGGCAAACTGATTGCTGTTCCTATCCCACCTGTAGCTCAAATTAAACGATAAGTGGCTCGGTTAAATCTGTGATCGCTCAGCATACTAAAAACTCACTAGGTGTGGGTTTGTTAGAGATTAGTTTGCCTTCAAAGTATTTGTTTAGTGGTCTTCGTGGGTATCAAAAGCAATATGCAATAAAGATCCTGAAACAAGTGCTTGGAAGTGATAATAGTAGGTCACGTCATTTAAGCTTTCCAAAAATTGACTTCCAAATGAATAGCCAATAATGGTTGCAATCCCGAGTACCGCTAGAAGAAAAGTGGGGAATAAGCCACCTTTTTTCGGATAAAATAAGCTCCAAAGTAAAAGTGCAGCAGGAAGACGGTGTAAAATTACCGCCCACTTTAAGATTAGTGAATTAGTTTGGCTACTGATAGCAAACTGAGGGCTACTGAGAGCAGCTCCATCCATCATCCCATGGATGGTTAATCCAAGTATAGCAATTAGGAGAGAGGTTAAGTGTACGGTGTGAGCCTTGGATGACCAAAGACGTTCCAACAATGGGGGAAGCCAAAGCCCAGCAAAAGCTCCTACCAAAGTTAACCAACCCGCAGTCCTTATGCTTTCTGGTAATAGATGGAGGACTACTAGTGAAGTAACTGTGCTCACTAAAATTTTGTGGGTATAGGACCAAAACACTTGGAAATGTGATGCGATCTTATAGAGTAAAGGGGCCAATGCCAGCATGCTAATACTGGCGGTAAGTGGTAGCATTTGTGTCTCTTCCTTTAATTCCTATTGAATAAGGGCCATTCAAAAATGAATGATGAAATAAGAAAACAGAGGTTATTTTCCCCTGGACCCACTCCCATTCCTTTGCAATTCCAGATGGCAGCCTTAGAAAAGAATCCATATCACAGAACGCAAGAATTTTATACTGTCTTTATTAAGTGTCGAAAATTATTGGCAAAAGTGATGTCTAGTAAGCAGTTGCCTCTTATCTTGAGTTCTTCTGGCACAGGAGCTTTGGAATCTGCGGTGGTGAATTTAACTGATGTGAAGGATCAAGTTGTTGTTATCAATGGTGGAAAATTCGGACAAAGGTGGAGTCAATTGTGTGAGGCATATGCCTGTAATTTAGAGGAAATAAAGGTGCCTTGGGGGAAAGCTCCAGCACCAAGTGATTTAGCTTCAAGGTTAAAATCACTTACCAATGTAAAAGCAGTATTTTTTCAAGCCCTTGAAACTTCAACAGGGGTGGCTTTACCAGTTCAAGAGCTTGCTCAAGTGGTCAAAGACCATAGTGATGCCCTGGTGGTGCTTGATGCTGTATCTGGTTTTGCGTCAGAAATGATCAAAATGGATGAGTGGGGTATTGATGCTCTGGTCACTGGAAGTCAAAAGGGTCTTGGAATACCTCCAGGGCTAGCTTTTATTAATCTTTCGGAAAAAGCAGTCTCACGAATAACAAAAAGGCCTAAGTTTTATTTTGATCTTCGAAGGGAATTAAAAGAGCAAAAAGATGGTAAATCTGCATTTACCCCAGCAACTCATTTGATTCTCATGCTTGAGCGTTCTCTGGATTACATTAATAAGCTTGGTTTTGAACAGATTCATCGCAAGCATCAAGTGGTAGCTGAAGCAGTAAGAACTAGCTTATCACAAATGGGTTTGGAACTTTTTTCTGAAAACCCAGCATGTGGTCTAAGTTCTGTACTGCTTCCAAACAACATAGATGGAACCTTTCTGCTGCGAGAGTTGGCAGAAAAACGCCAAATGATTTTTGCAGGTGGGCAAGATGAATACAAAGGCCGATTACTTAGATTTGCTCATATGGGTTATTTCGACCTCGATGATATCGTATCAGGACTTATAGCCCTTCAAGAAGAGTTAAAGGTACTTGGTCATGAAAAGGCGGGCGTTTCAGTGGCTCAAATTTTCTGGCATAGCTATCATGGTCGTACCTTGTAAAAGCGAGAGCGTACTGATAAATTGCCTTGAGGTTATTCAACAATCCTGTGGAAATGGAGGTTCCTGTGAAAATCCTCGTTTTATTAAAACAGACTCCTGACACTGAGGCTAAGATTCAAATAAGCGGTAATGGCAAAGAAATCGAGTCATCTGGAGTCAAGTACATTGTTAATCCCTATGATGAGTTTGCCATTGAAGAGGCTCTTCTAATCAAGAAAAAACTTGGGAATGGCGAAGTTGTTATTGCCAGCTTTGGTAGCTCAGATGTTAAAGAAAGAATTCTAAGAGGACTTGCAATGGGTGCTGATCGGGGTTTGTTGATCAGCAATGATGGCTTGGAGCAATCTGATGGGCTCACCGTTGCTAAAGTCTTGAGTGCTTGTATTAAGCAAGAAAATCCACAAATTGTCCTGTGTGGTAAGCAGGGTATCGATGATGACAACATGCATGTGGGTACTATGACTGCAGAACTGCTTTCATGGCCTCATGTTAATGTAGTGACCAAACTTGAGCTAAATGGTGACACAGCTAAAGTTGAGCGAGAGGTTGAAGGAGGTCAGGTTGAAGTTTACGAAGTTAAACTTCCAGCAGTATTCGGTGCTCACAAAGCTTTAAATACACCTCGCTATGCCTCGCTTCCGGGAATTATGAAGGCTAAACGCAAGCCATTCGATCAGAAAACTCCAGGAGATATTGGGATAGATGTCGGTCAATTGAAATCAGAAAATTCAACTCTTGTTGCTTCATATGGGTTGCCTCCAGAAAAACCTGCTGGAAAGTTGTTCAAGGACGAGCCGGTAGAAGAAATGGTATCAAAGGTTGTCAAGCTGCTTCGTGAAGAAGCCAAGATCTTATAGGAGGCAGAAATGAAAGTACTGGTTTTTTTAGAACAAAGAGAAGGAAAGCTAAAATCATCTGCTTTAGAAGCTTTAACTACTGCATCTAAAATCAGTGATGGTAAAACGAGTGATGTGGCTGGCCTGATAGTAGGGCATGAGGTGGAAAACCTCTCTGGCGAAGTTAAGAGCTACGGTGCTGATACTATTTTTGTAGCACAAAATACTGAGTTCGAAAAATACAATGCCCTTAATTATGCAGCTGCCGCCAAGGCTGCAATTGATGAATTTAAACCTGATGTAGTCTTAGGAATTGCGTCTCCAATGGGAAGAGATTTATTTCCTAGACTTGCAGCAAGGTGTAATTCGGGTTTAATTACCGATCTGGTAGACCTTGATTTAGATGGAGGTTTCACTGGAGGGACTAAACCTATGTATGCTGGTAAGGTGCTTGCAAAGGTTGAATTTCAGGGAGCTGGGATCAAATTTGTTACCTTGAGGCCTAATGTTTTTCCAAGCAAAGAAAGCTCTGGAAATGCAGAAGTGAAAGTTTTAAATGTTGCACCAGTTCAAGATCAGAGTTTGAAGATTCTCGAGGTTCGTAAGGGCAAATCAGATAAACAAGACTTAACTGAAGCAACTCGAATTGTCTCTGGTGGAAGAGCTATGGGGAATGCAGAAAATTTTAAGATTTTGCACGATTGTGCAGAGGCAGTTTCTGCAACTGTAGGGGCTTCACGTGCTGCTGTTGACTCAGGTTATGCAGGTCATGATATGCAGGTTGGTCAAACAGGCAAGACGGTAAATCCGAGTCTTTATATTGCCTGTGGTATTAGCGGATCTATTCAGCATATGGCTGGTATGAGGACTTCCAAGGTGATTGTTGCTATTAACACTGACCCCGATGCTCCTATATTCTCTATTGCAGATTACGGAATTGTCGCTGATTTGTTTGAGGCTGTCCCTGTTTTAACAAGTAAGCTCGAAGAGGTCCTTAAATAAAGCAGTGAAAGTCAATAGCTTTACTTCTAAAAGATTATTTAAAAAAACAAATTTCTAGGCCTTGCTGCCTGGGACTTTTTCTCTTCAAGCGCACATATATCCAAATTAAATCAATAGTAATAAGATGATAGGCTATGAAAACTTTAGATGTTTCTAGTTCTGACCGAACACTATTCAAGTAGCTTAGAAATGTATTAAGGTGCTATTCGAGGGATAGGTTGTTAACCAATGGCTAAAGTGAACAATGTTAAGCATATGGTAACTAAAAATACCTATATTATAAATGTATGGGATCGGATTTTTTGTACCATGACTAAGGGTTTTTATGCTAAAGTGGGAAATTGTGCTCGCGAAAATGTGATGCAAATCCTAATGCCCTCTAAGAATTTTCTCGTAAAAGAGAATCATAACAGTCTACCGGAATTTCACGATCTATATTTCGGATCTATTGTTCATACTGAAAAAACTGAAAATTATAACAGCGAAACTTCAGACTTCGGTGAACAATTACAAAAAAGAATTAAGAAAGACTGGAGAAGAGGCTATTCAGGAGAACCTCGATGATAAGTCGAGTCTATTTCATTTTGGTATTTAAATTTTTGAGGTGACTATGAGCAACAAAAAAATTGAACTTCTAGATAATTTTAATCACTTTGCTAAACGATCTATTCAATGGTCCATCGATGAATCCGAAAATGAAATTAATAATATTACTGATACTCTGAAAATAGTAATGGATGATGTAGACAGACGATCAAAAATGTCTAAGGAAACTTATGATCTACTGGGTGATGTTAAAGATAGAATAAAAGAAGTTCTTGAACAGCGACAGGTTTCGATTAACCAGGTGGTAAAAGAGTTAACGGATCTAGGCAGTAATCACCGAGAAATGAGTGAATTGGCGTGTCCTTTGATCTACGCATTGCAGTTTCAGGATCGCATGCGCCAAATATTAGAAAACAGTTCAAAAATTTCACATTATTGGCTTGAGAAAAGAAAAATTTTTGAAAAATCGCCAGTTGATCATGCAAAAATGTTAGAAATTGGTGAAGACTTATTAAACCTAACAACTTGCCAAGAGGAAAGAACGATAATTAGAAAGTATATTGAGGGTCTTCCAGAAGAAAAAGTTCCTACTGAAAGTACTATAGTTTTTTAAGAGATATGATAATTTTATAACCCCCAATTTTTATGCAGAATACTAAAATTCAGCTAATAGAGAGGTCTGACCAGTTGAAAAGTGTCGTTTTAGTATTTTTTTTGCTATCTTCTTTCTGTCAAATTGAACCTCTGAAGGCTCAAGAGTCCCAGAAAACTAAAGAAAAGAAATCATTAGATGTCTTTTCATTCAATTCATTTATAATTGTTTTTGGAAATAACCCTATCTACAGTGAGCATTCAATACCATTACAGGTTAAAGATCCATATAAAAAGCCTAATACTTACTGGAATAAGCAGCTAGAAAAATCAGAAAAGAACTATTGTGGTATAAAAATTGACACAAAATCTAGTGATTATAAATTGAGAACTTTTAGTAAACAGTCAGATTTATTTGAAAGTGGGTTCCATATTACCCACAAAGGGTCTTGTGGAACTTGTAGTACTGCAAAGGACTTAAAAGTATATTTAGAGAAACCAAATTTAACTTCTCCAGTGCGAAAATGTGCTGCTCTTAGTTTTCGATGGCCAGTCATGCAATGCCTCCTACGTTTAGGGTTTACAAGGCCTTGTGCTGAGACATGGTATTACAATATCGCCCAGACCAGGAGAAAATGCTCAACGATTTGCATCAAATCATGGTGGAAAGATGAGAACTTTAATGGACAAGATGGCAGCCTTAATTCCTGTTTAGCGTGTGATGAAAAAGAAGCCGGTCCTGCATTTAAGGTGACTGCAGGACGAACCCGACGTAGATCTGGAATTGTTTCAGCCATAAAAAGAAAAGATCAGGAATTTTATAGGCTCAAACATGACTACTTAAAAAAAATAGATACTGATAAAAGATCTAAATAGAAAGCCACCGCTCTAATTTTCGAATCGGTAGATAGATTACTAAGTGGGTGCTCTACATGGTTCAAGAGAAGTTAAAGTTATTATTCTTAGTTGTAGCGGTGTTCCTTCACAATAGTTTTCTTTTTGCAAAAACCATTGAAAGTATAAATATTGTAGGATTAAACCGGACACAGCGTTTTGTTGTGGAACGAGAGCTGCTTGTGAATATTGGTAAGCCATATACCTATAAGCAGATCGAAGAAAGTTGTCAGCGACTTCGAAACCTGCAGGTATTTGCTACGGCTGAGTGTGTTTTGACTCCAGGTCAGTCACCTCAAGTGAGTATCCTAACTATTACGGTAGATGAGCGGTGGACAACAATACCAATCTTTAAATATTCTTCAGGAGGTGGAGCTACTCAGCTTATCATCGGATCGTATGACATCAATGTGTTTGGAAGATATTTGGAGCTTGGAGGGCAGTATGAGCGAATTCGAGATAAAAATTCAGGGGTACTTTGGTATCGTAATCGACGTTTTTTAGGAAAAAGATTGGAACTTTTTCTAAATCTTTGGTCAGTAGCTAGAGAACGCACTCTTTACAATATTTGGGGGAAAGAAAATTCAGTCGAAGGTGGTTATATGCTGCTCAGAAAAAGAGGAGTCGTTTTCCTGGAAAAGGAGTGGACATGGTGGCTTAAGACTGGGATTGGTTTGCAGATTAATCATGACGAATTTACTAGTGATTTTTCTCCTAATGTGGATGAAGTGGCAGATTATCAAGGAATGCCTGAAAATGCTAATATTCTGCTGGTGAATTTCAAAGCAAAATTAGGAAGGCTAGATTATAACAGTTACCTTATAGATGGGCTCGAGATGTCTAGCAATTTCGAAATCAGTTCGAAAGGACTCGGCTCGGATCTTCAATTTTTTAGGTTAGAAGAGGAACTCAAATGGTTTAAGTCTCTTCCTTTTCGCAGCACAATTGGTGCTAGAGTGGGACTTGGTATCAGCACCGTAAATTCAGAACCGTATATGTATTATCTAGGAGGTTTAGATCGCATCCGTGGTTTTAAGGAATCAAGGTTTCGAGCTAAAAATTATTGGATGAATAACTTCGAGTATCGCATACCATCATGGAAATCAAGATGGTTTGTCTTACAACACATCTTCTTCTATGATTCAATTGGAATTGCTCTTAGTGATCATGATCTAGCAGAACAGTCGGCTGCAAGTTTGGGTATGGGACTTAGGGTAATTTCACCAAAAATATATCGCTTAGTCCTGCGTATAGATTATGCTAAGCCAATTCACAAGGATGATGAAAACCCAATTAGCTTTGGTGTTCAGCAGTTTTTTTAGCATTCAAGAAAATGCCATTGTTCTTACCATGTTTTTTCGTGACATAGAAAGCAGGAGGGAACACCAACGTTTATCTCTCCCTCTAAGTTCTCACCATGGCATGAAGAGCAGCTAGCTTCAGCATTCCCATGGTTTGGGTCATGAAACCAATGCCCATATTGATTCGTGTGGTTTGTAGGAGCATGGACTTGATTTGAATCAGAATCTAGCCATTTCTTTCCATGGCAAGTATAGCATGAAGGCTCTAGATCTTTGCCACCACTTAGCCCCACACCATGGCAATGTCGGCAATATCGCTCTGCATGGTTTAGACCAATTGCATGAGGGATACCTTCAATTACATGGCTATGTGCTCTTATTTGACGGGTTTTCGCACTTTCATCGCTGCAGCTGGTTCCCGCTAACAAATGAGTAATGCATAGAAGGGAAAAAAGGAATATTGAAATTAATCTGTGTTGTTCCATTAGATTATCGTTAAATTGTTAGTGATCATATTGCTGAAGATGATATTTTAACTAAGTTTAGGAGACTTTTAAATAGTTTAAGTCATGTTTAATTTAAAGATTTTAGTGAGAATCGCTCCTATGAAGAGAGCCATCTTTGGAATCTATTTCACGCTTTGTTTTTTTCGTGCTTGGGAAAGCCTAGAAGCAACTCCGTTATTTGCTGTCCAAGCTTCAAATCAATGCGGTGCATGCCATCGTCCGGGAAGAAGTGAAGTAGAAGTATCGAGTCGCAGATGTACCCTTGACTGTCAGGGTTGTCATGTTGATCCAAATGGTGCCGGACCAAGAAACCAATGGGGGTACTATTTCGAAAATGAGGCACTTGCCAGCGTTAATTTTTTTGAGCCTATTGACCCCTTAGATGATAAAAGCCGGTTTGATTTACATTATGATGGTCGGATCATCCAAAGAATGACCGAAGATTCAAGCAGAACTTTTCCAATGGACTCAGAAATTTCTATGCGTGTTAGGCCATTGATTAACTGGGTTCACCTAATGTACCAAGCAAATTTTCTAGGAAGGGTTGGAGATCAGAGCTTTAGGGCTACAATAAATGATCCACGAAGGTTCCAACAAAAATATAGTATTATGATCGATGCATTGCCTTTCAACTTATATTTGCGAGCCTTTAGAGGTTACTCAGTATATGGTTTACGGCATTCAAATCATAGCCGATGGATCAGAGAGAAGTTGGGCTTTACACCATATGCGTTAATTGATGGTTTGAGTTTTGGTGGCACCCCTACTGTTCCCTTTATTCATGCTACTGCTATAAATGGAAGTCCAGGTCAGAATAAAGAAGATAAACAAAAGGGTTTCAGTTTGCACGGAGGTCTAAGAGGGGTTAGTTTCGGTTGGCATATTCATGGGAGCTACTGGAAAACAAAATCAGAAAAAGCTGAAATTTCGATGCATGCTATTGGAGGAGGTTTAAAATTAGCAGATTTTGTTCTAATGGGCGAAAACAATTCTCGCAGTGTTGGCTGGTTAAACCTTGAACTTGATGAAACTGCAAGCTATCGAGGTGAAGGAATTCGCTTACATCCTTCCTCTAAGATTGGTGACTACAGTCTTACTTTTGTTGGGGTTCCAGGGGTTTCTCTTGCTTTGATCTTCGAAGAACTTGAGCAGCTAGCAAAAGCAAGTCATAGGCGGAGTCTGTCTATAGACTGGCACCCGGTTCCTAATTTACAGTTTGAGTTATGGAGGCGTTTTGAATCTGGTGCACGAACACTTGTCGATAGTCTAGTGTTAGGGCATATCTATTGGGACTTTTAGTTACTTACCAACACATCTATTGGGACTTTAGTTACTTACTGGCAAGACGAAGATTAAGCTCCCATTAACACCTACTTTCCATGTATAATCACTGAAACCGCAAAAGATATGATGTAAAAACAGAAAAAACCGCCATATAATATATATGTAATATCAACATGCTATGATTAAACGATG
>JBGCDR010000392.1:0-6642 GCA_045105515.1 Oligoflexales bacterium | reverse complement strand
TCTCATACCTTTGCTCATAAGTCAGATTGGCAGACATAAATACCCCTTTCTTGCAAGCAGATTAGCCTCATAGACTAAACTAAATCCGCCTTCCGAAGCGATGGAATTTTTTCTTCTGCACTTAATCTAGCAATCCGCCATTAAGAGAACAGCTCACCAATTTTGTTAATGGGCATCAATATTACCCAAAAGATTATTTTCAAATAAAAAGTTAAAGACCTGAGCTTTACCAATTCTTGAGCTGGCAAACTGCACCTGATGATCTCCTTCTAATCCAATCAATCGTCTTTGAAGTGGCAATTTTGAATCATAACGAGCTTCAAATAGTTTTAAAGCGCCTTGGTAACCACCCATTAACTGGTCTTCTATGCCATATAGTATCATTACATCTATTCGATTTTTGCGATTTCTTTCCAAAGTCAATTTTCTCTTATTATCCCCAAAATCTTGAGTCAATTGATGAAAGGAATAACCATATTTTTTATAAAGTCTTAGGTCAGTATCACACTGGAAGTAGTCTTCATTTTCGAAATTTTCGTAGATAGATGACCAGTCTAAACAAGGATATGATGGCAAATTATCGCTAACAATTGTTGGCACATTTTGCCAGGCATTCTGCAAGATCAATGGGGTACGAAAATAGTGGGCCGTCGTGGTTGCATATGCCCCCCCGAGTGAAAATCCGAACGACAAAATTTTATTTACAGGTATTTTTTTTTCGATTACCAGAAAATTCACAACAGCCTCAGTATCAAATAAAAGGCTTTTATTAAATTCCATGGTATTAGTAGTAGGATCTGAGTAAACTCGAATCGTTGGCATGATCACACCAAGCCCTAGCTTCCTAAAAAATCGGTATTCAGAAGTATTTTCCCAGGTTTTTCCGACAAAAGAATTACCATGATAAAGAATCACAACTCCTTTATCCTTTGTTATGGGAGGAACATAAGTTGCTCTTATTTCATGATTGTCGACGGTTCTTAACACTATTTCCTGACTACCTGTTAGTCGAGGATCTTTGCTGAAATTTCGAAGTGGAAACAGAGCACCTGCTACAAAATATTCAGTATATTTAAGATTCGCCAAAAAATAATTTAGGGTATCGAAAACAGCTGAGCATCCATAATCGACTTCGGGATTACTTTCCTTAACTAGAAATTTCTGCAAGACACTGATGGCACTTTCTAAGTTTTCCGCTGGTAATTTTTCTCTAAGAAATCCTGCTGTGTTTTTAAGCATCTTTTCCCGTCGATTTGAATTATTACCATCACCTACAAATTGACGCCTCTCTGAAGTATGTTCGCCTCCGCATTGAGGGTTCTCTGAAACATCATCAGCTAAACTGCGAGAGTTTGCTATAATATTTTCGCAAAAATACAAATTAAACTCATGAATATGTTTTTCCCAAAAACTAATTCGATCTTTATAGTCCGGAATCTTAGCAACTATTTTTTTTGCAGCTAAAATACCAGGTCTTTTAGCGTCGTTTACAGAGATTGGATCTTTATTAACCCCCCGGGTGTAATAATCTAGCTCTCTAATTTTAAACAGCATTTTTGCGAGCTCATCATAGCGATCGCCATCAATACTAAAACCTAAACTATTAGCAAATAATAGAAATAGGGTTAATAAGGTCTTTTGGATTTTCATGATCATCTTTTTCATCTAAATTGTTAAAAAAAGTTTGGTTCTTATACAAAAATTAAGCAAAAAATTAAACTAATTTTCGCAATCGATGAATCTTTTATCAAATACTCACATTGCTAGCTAGCAGTTATCTCAATAGAAAGGTTAATTAGTTAGGATTATAAAGTAATTACAGGTACCTACCGTCAATTCCCTAACAGGCTAAAAATTATAACTTAAACCAAATTGAACGAGAAATTATTACTAAATATTTGCATATGACTAGATTAATTGGATTTTTACGCGAACATTTGTAAACAGAAACTAGAACCCACACTAGTGATTCCCATTAGAACTACCGATACAAAATATAGAAGGTCGCCCCAAGGTAATCGACACATAGCAACCAATAATGAGGTAAATGATGAGCTTCAAGTTTTTGTTAATTATAATCAGCTCTTTAGGCTTTGCTCTAGCCTGTGGGTCGGGGACGGTGTCAAACCAGCGACAGGATGCATTTCTCGAAAGTGATGAGGAAGAGATCACAGCCGAAAGACCAACGATAATAGCTGGATCTCATTTAGCTTGTAGTGACTTAGCCTCTCAAGGACTATATAAAAAAGTTATTTGCCGTATATCTGACGAAGTAGATCTTGATAACATCAATTTAGAAAACCTATCAATTAGAGTGAATGAAAGACAAATACCTATTAGCGTTAACCCCGAGGGAGATTTTGAAATCGTAGTCGCCCAAGAAGAGAAGATTGACACGAGCGCAGTTATTTTAATTGATAATGTCCCTTCAGATGAACACCCTACCTCACACCCTAAGTCTGCAGATCAACAGGTTGAACCTAATGAAGAAAGCTCCAACCAAGATAATGACACTGACGATGACCCTACTTTGAATAATGATAATATGACTTCTGACTCAGACGATCAAATGCCTTCCGAAGATCCACAGACCTCTGAACCGAATAGCACTCCAGGTATTATGGACATCGCAAGCGTCTCGCTAAATGAAGGATTGTCAGAAGACGGGTCAATGAATGTAGTGGCCTTTGACAAACACAATGATGTACTTGATTCAATCGAGGATTTCGACAATAAATATAAATCCAATACCTTCGACATTAATAGTATCGATAAGAAGGACAAAGATATTTTACCAGATCTATCTAAATTAGTTACCTTTAGAATTGAAACTTATAATACAGAATTATCCAAAGGGGCTGTGATAAAGATCAACGATATGGTATTTGGTGACTCACAACTACCAAACCCTCAGCAATTATACTCATCAGCTGCAAGCGGGCGCCCTGAGATTTTGACCTTGAGTTCTTTAAAAGTAGTAGTTTCTCCTGATGCAAGTAAAGATGACACTCTGTGGTCAAGCTCCGAAGAGTGCGTTGAGGATGATAAAAAAGGCGATAAGGATAAAATCAGAGATGGAGCCTTAACAATTAGAATATTTGACGAGACGGATGAGCTGTTTTGGGAACTATCTATTTACGTTGAAAGTGATGACTGCGATGATAAGAAGGGAAAAAGATAGATCCCAAAAAGATCTATTTATTCAATTGTATTATTTGGTCGACAAATCGAATATCATCATAAAAATCTACACTCAGAATATTCATTCTGTGACTCTTTTGATTCCATTTTTTTATATTAGAAATTAATCTTGCATGTAAACCAGACTGAAAATTTTTAAGAGCAATCGAATCGCTATTTGTTAAAAAGATTCTATCAACTATGTCCCTACCTTTATCAATCGCTCCACCTATAAAATCAACTAGGCCTTCAACTTTGTATCTCTGAGCAATAAACCTGACAATATCAGTATCTTCTGGAGTTAAACAAATGCATATTTCAACGAATTTTTCGGCTTTTCCAGCTGCTAAATAAGTGTCAATATTTTTGAATAATGTTTCTTCTTGGTTGCTATGAATTTGCCCCCAAGCATTGACCAGGTTGCTATTGCTTAAAAGAATAATACTTTTTGAGCTAGCCCAAACATCGGCAATATTAGCGTCGTCTGCACTAGCTTTATAGACAGCTGCATCAAGATATTTAGTAATCATCCATTCCATATTTTTTTGGGAATCAGATCTTACAGTATCACTTACAGAAACTCTATAATCATAGGAAAGTTGTGACTTTACGAAGACTATTTCTTTTGGAAAAGTGCCAACAAAATCTCTAATATCCTGCAAACCCGCAGATAACTCTATACTTTCTTGGCCATGAACAATCATAAAGGCACCTGTTTGTTTTGAAGGAGCCACACGTAGATCCAAGAATCTAATTCCATCATTTAGCTGATCTTTAATAGATTTATTTTGAGTCCTACTCCACTGAGAAAATATCTCTTTAATCTGACTGTCTACAAAGTTATTTAATAATGGAATCGCATTAATGGTATTAAATATTTGATGATTGATTTCTGAGCCACTAGCAAAATCGCTGTTTATTGAAATTTTAGAGCTACCACTGTTATGCGTTCCAGGTATTACTATATTCCTTAGTTTTTTTTCCTGACTCTCAGTAAAGGTTAATTCCATCCAATTACGATATTTATCGAGATTTTCCAGATTTCCTTGCTGCTCCTGCAAGATAGCATTACTTTCATCTTCTTCCTGTTCAACTTCAGTATTTTTTTGTTTAACCTCAACTCTTTTAGATGCTTTATCATTTTCTGAATTGGCAAGATTTCGCGCAACTGAATTATCACTATTATTAAAATTTCTTTTTTCAATCCCTGTAGTTTTTTCTCGGGAGGTTCCTGATTTTTGCTGATTACAGGAAATTAAAATTATTATAGCTAATCCAAGAAAATTTAATTTTTTCATATTTATCTCTATTAGTATTTCAAAATCGCTCTGTTATCGGAATTTTCGCCTTATTTTTGAGTATAATCTCGTATCTCTCTTTTATTATTCAAACAAATAATGAGGAAACCTGTCGTCATCATCATGATATTTCCAAATAAATCCTTGAATTGCCTAGATACGCTCTACCAACTTGATCGCTATTTTTAGCGAGCTGGTATGATAAAATTAGCTTTACGTTAACGCTTGAAGGAGCATACCCCACATGCAAAATTTTTTGAGTAGCAAGTTAAGAACCTTTATGCAAGCAACAATTATAATTTATATGGGAGCGCTATCGTGCAATAAAGATGAGGATTTAAATGACATCAAAGGCCCGATGGTAGATTTTACCCCTTTGCAGCTATTCACACAAGCTCATACCGACGGCAATTCCTTCTCATGTAATTCATGTCATGCACGAAAAGATCCAGCAGATGACGGAATGGTTCGTGCTGGGCATGATCTTGAAAATGCCTATAACCGCAGTAGTTTTAAAAATGGTCAGCTCAGTACACTGCTAGCAGCAGTTAATAGCTGTCGACAAGAGTGGATGAACGCACCTGCTTTTACCACCGAGCAGATTGCTTGGACAAACTTAGAAAGCTTTCTTAAAGACTTATCTGAAGGTCAGGATTCTAGTCCGATAAGTTTCGAGATTAACCAAGCACCTAGTGATCTTAGCGGCGGAGATGCCGATACCGGGATGAAAACTTTTAACAATTCATGTTCCATTTGTCATGGTGCAAATGGCGTCGGTAGTATTCAAGGACCTGGCATAGCTGGTACTAGCTTAACTGGTGAAGAAATAGCAAAAAGAATCAGAACGTCTGGCTCGCAAGCAAGCGATGTTTATGATGGCCTAACTGGTGGGAAAATGCCATTCTTTACTGCTGATAGACTCGAAGACAAAGATCTCAGAGATATTATTGCATTTTTACAGGGAAGCGAAGCTGAAACTGAAACTGCAAATACAGGCGAATCAAGGGTTGATCTATCACTAACAAACCCTAGTAGTGATTGTGGAAGTGATCATTCATTAGTAGGCACATCTTTAACTTTTAGCACAAAATATCATCAAGTCTCTGGCACTGCGACCGTTATTGATAACTGCACAATTCATTTCGACAATTTCAATTTTGATGGACAAGGGATCAACGTAAGGGTTTATACAGGTTCTGATGGAGATTTTGGCAGTGGTAAGATCATTAGCAAAGATATGCTAGGCACTCCTTTTAACGATGGTTCGGCAAGCTTAATCCTTCCAGAAGGTACAAGTTTAGATGACTTCAATAGCCTGAGCATTTGGTGTGTTCCTATAGGAATCAGTTTTGGAGATGGTACTTTCCAGTAAGCCTACACCGATTCCGAAGCATGGAAAGAAAAATCTGCCAATGCCATTCCTCTTTCGAGGAAGTCTTTTTATAGATTTTTTTAGATCTACATAGATAGTGCCTGATTGGAAACACACCGCCGCCTTTGTATGTAAGGCTTAGAGCACTATAATCTTTAGCGAATTTCCCCAGTTTCTCTAAAAAGGCTATAATTGTCGGAAAATCAAAAGATCTTGAGGGTGCCCATGCGCGCGACATGTAAAGAGTCTTATAGTTATGTTATAAGGAAAATCGAGGTAGATTTAGGTTCTAGGGATGATATTCCTGCCCTGATCAGAGGTTTGCAGCACATCTACATGGAAGACCATCTTAGAATGCTCGTATTTTCTGTCTTAAAAGGAGCACTGACTGAACTCTAAAAACTCGTCATACAAGCCGAAGACATATTAAAAATCAATTTTCGCACAGATTAGGTATTATGCTGAATTTACATATGAATTCAAGAAATCTGTGGGCATGAAAATAAAAAATATCAACATTGACAAAAAAAACTGCAGGACTAGTAAGTTTTTGGCTTACGGCAAGAAATCATTTGGGATGGCCAAGTTTTTCGATTACTTCGATGAAAGGAGAGAAAATAAGCAGAAAAATGACGCTTATGCGATCTTTACATTTCTAGTTTGGACAAACCACATTTAAGCCTCCTGACTCATAGATTCAGAATAGAGACAAATTAATTCTGAAAAAAATGCTTATCCAACAACATTTTTGTAGTTTCGAACGGTTTTTTTTATAATGCATTAGCAGCATTT
>JBGCDR010000391.1:0-25434 GCA_045105515.1 Oligoflexales bacterium | reverse complement strand
AACAACAACAACAACAACAACAACAACAACAACAACAACAACAACAACAACAACAACAACAACAACAACAACAACAACAACAACAACAACAACAACAACAACAACAACAACAACAACAACAACAACAACAACAACAGCAACAGCAACAGCAACAGCAACAAGCTGTAGACTTAGGTCCCATAATTGAAGCAAGAAACGCAAAAGAACAGTACCAACAAAACCTAAGCATAAACAGAGATCACCCTAAAAGCCGTTGGAAAGACTGGAGTTTTTCTGGATATCAAGAAAAAATGAAGCACAAAATGGAAGTTCACAAATTGCGTAAAGCAAAAAGAAATTCTATAAAGGCTAGATTTGAAGATGAATACCAGTATAATTTGGTCAATGACATTACCAAATGTTCAACAAAATTAATCGAAAAGCATTATGCTGGCACATCTTCATTTATCGAAGGAGCAGGACATCTTAAAAACCTGCAGTTGGTTTTACAAAATCCAAATAGCTCAAACAGAGATTTAGAATACCTTTACCAGCAATGCCAGGATTCATTAACTATTTATAAGAAAGATAAAAAGTCTGGAAAAATCCGTAGAGACAAGATCTATAGTGAAGAACAAATGCAGGATCTTAGCATAAAGATGCGTGACTTTTTCCCTGACAGACCTGAATTGGTACACTTACTAGAGCATGCATATTCTTCTGACATGGATTGCCACAACCCGAAAGGAGGAACCCTAGGAATAGCTTTTGGCCTAGGAGGATACACCGGAGCATACAGACAAAAATGCAGAACTCCATTAGGAAGACGTTTTAAAATGTACAAGTTGCATGCTGGTCTCAATTGGGGTGCAGGTGGAGTTGCAAGCACATCGGTAGCTGGGAACCTTAGTCACCACCCACAGGAACCTGCACACTCTACTCCTCATAGAGTGAAATATGATCTGAATAGTGCTGCAGCTATTGGTCTAGGGGCAGGGGTCGATGTGACTGTGCCGGGAGGAGTAATGAAAAAAGTAGCGCAATCTAGAGTGGCAGCAGACAAAAACACCTCTAGAATTGGAGCTCTAGTAAGCCCAGCTCTCGGTTTTGGCATTTATTTCCCAGTTTTTGGTCTTAGCGGTGAGTCAAAAAAAGAAATTCATCCAGATTTTGATGAGCTATACTCTGCACTTGGTATCTACGACAGGTCCGGAGGCTATAGCCCATGTCCTGCAAGCCCCTGTGCTAATCAATGCGATCTATAAAGTCGGGGGCTTAACATCAATTGATCTGGAAGCAAAACAGTGCCCATGCAAGGCATGCAAACAGCTCTCCAGATCATGAGGGTCAATAACAAAAGTGATTGAAGGATCTTTAATTTCTGAAAAATAGAAGGGCTTTTTTAGACACGAGAACGCTCCTTTTACCACTTCAGGATTTTGTTTAAACCCTCCTCCAATGATTGAAATGCTGGAGACAGCATCTCTTCTCTTCACCTCTAATTTAAGCCCTTTTACACTCAGCTCATCAAGCAAGGATTGAAGATGTTGCTCGGATAAGACCAGCAAGACATGGAGCTGAGTTCCACGGTAAGCAACCTGAAAAATAAGAGGTGATTCGTCAATACTCCATAAATAGTCTCTAGTTACATCTGCAGCATCCCCAGAGGTTCCAACACTTTCACCGCACTCTTGCACATACTCTAAAAATATTTGCTTCCTTTTCGATGCGATGGTAGTTACAAACGACTCTTCCACAGATTTGGATCCTTCAATAAGGGTTTTCTTATCAGACTTTTCTTGAGCAGAGCGTATAACAATGGGAAGCTGGTATTTCTTTGCCAAAAATGCTGCTCGATGGTGCAAAACCCCCGCTCCAGCCCATGACATCTCCAGCATTTCATCCCATGAAAGTTTGTTGATAAGCTTTGGCTTAGCTACCATTCTAGGGTCACTGGTGAAAACACCATCAACGTCTGTGTTTATTTCGCAAAAATCAGCATTTAATGCGATAGCAAGGGCTACAGCTGTAAGGTCAGAGCCTCCTCTTCCTAGGCTTGTTATATCTTTCGTACTTGGACTGACCCCTTGAAAGCCTGCAACAATGACAACTTGATGAGTCTCCAAGCAGGCTCTCATCCGATTGCCCTTTATCTTCTGAATCCTAGCGTTTCCATGAGTCTCGTCAGTAAGTATGCCACATTGAGAGCCTGTCAACGAAATTGCAGAAACCCCTAAATGATTAAGTGCAATACACAACAAGGACGAACTAATCCGTTCCCCAGTGGTTACGAGCATATCTAGCTCACGCTTGGGAGGAGCTGTATGAATCGAATTTGCCATAGCAATAAGCTCATCTGTGAAGCTACCCATTGCGCTAACCACAACCACAACCTTGCTATTACAGTTGAGAGATGTGTGAATTCGTTTTGCCACCATATCTAACTTCGCTAAATCACCTAATGAAGTTCCACCATATTTTTGCACAAGAATTTGAGCCAAATTTTTTCCTTACCTTAATTCAGGCAACTTATACCTATCAATTTCCTGTGAAACCTTCCGAACCCCAGACAGAGAACTAGTTTCAACAGAAAGGCTAGCTTTGAAGTATTCTGTTACCATATTTATGACTATGACGCATCTTTTGATCTTTTTGAATTTGACGCATCCTCTGCAAGCACTTGCAAAACCAGGTTCTTTCCTAATAGAAACCTCTCCCTTCAAGGGTCTATGGGGACAAACAGCTTTTAGAGCTGAACACCAGGTATACAAATCGGTATCAGTTGGATATATGGCTGAAAAAACCGATATTATTGGTGAAAATCAAGAATTCAAAGATCAAAGTATCAGGCTTGCATCTGAAATCCTTTGGTATCTGCCAAGCACGACTACGCCAAGCTTCTTTGTGAGCCTGGGTATAAGTGGCGAGAGAGAGTTATTAGGGAGGTTGGCTGAAAACCCTTATCATCGCTTTGGTAGCTCAAGTTCTCAAGACAAATTTACATCTTGGATACAAAAAAATTACTACTTAAGTCTTCATCAAAGTATGGGATTACGCTTCTATAGTACTTATTTCTGGACCGCATCCTTAAAATTAATCGCGGATGAATTGATTACCCACTCTAGCACCATAGAAGCAGTAAAAGGCGACCTGGCAACGGTGAAAGAAAATATTAAAATTAGACCATTAACCCAATTCAATATGCTCTTACATGTAGGGCTATGGCTCCCATAGCTCGCTGCCACTTATGCTTCCAAGAAAGTAAGCAAAATCTGGGAAAATAGCCAATAATATGCCAATATGGCAAAGGTATAAAGCCTCCAGGCTCTTAGCCTGTTTCCTTTCTCTTTTTTGCGATATAGGTTTGTATGGACAGCAAGATCCCTCTCAAAGTTAGAATCCTTGGCTCAGGAACTTCTACAGGAGTTCCTACCATAGGTTGCAGCTGCAAAGTTTGCATGAGTGATGACCCTCGTAATAAGCGGCGTCGCTCATCTATTTTGATCACTCGTAGGGATACGCAGGAAAATTTGGTTATTGATACGACTCCTGACTTTCGTATACAGATCTTAGAAGCAAAAATAAGCCAATTAGGAAATGTACTATATACCCATACACATGCCGATCATTGTCATGGTTTCGATGATTTGCGGGCATTTTACTTTTTTAGTAAAAGTTCTATAAATTGTTTTTTGAGCAAAGAATTCCATAAAGAATTTACTACCCGTTTTTCATATGCGTTTACCAATACAGGGTATAAAGGCACGACACCTCAAGTTGAATTAAAAGAAATACCTAAAGGACCTTTTAAAGCTATTGGAATGGAAGTTGACCCCATTCGCTTACCACATGGAACCATGCAAACAACAGGTTTTCGCTTCGGAAGTTTTGCTTACATCACCGACTTTAAGACTTTTCCCAAACGCCTTTTACCAAAGTGGAAAGGTAAAGTCCATACCATGGTTGCTAGTGGAGTACGATTCAAAACTCACCCTACTCACAGCACAGTTGATGAAACCATACAACTTTTCAAAGATCTGCGAGTAAGTAGAGGTTATATAACCCACCTTTCCCACGACATTGATCACCAGCGAGACTCCGCATCTCTTCCTGCACACATATCATTTGCTTACGATGGTTTAGAGTTTGAGCTTGTAAGCTATCAGGATATATTAGTTGATCGAATCGACTAAATAGTCTTTCCGGCCTTTTTTATAGGGTTGGTTAACCGTCATGAGCTTAGTCACAGAGTTACAGTCTTCCCGAATATAGACATGGGATCTGTACGCTAGATTACCATCGTATGACCAAAGCCAAAAATGGAGCTATATGATACGACTCACAACAATTAAGCGAAGGGAATAGACATGATAATCGGAGTACCAAAAGAAGTTAAAGTAAAAGAACATCGCATTGCTATAGTTCCAGGAGGAGTAAAACTCCTTATAGAGCAAGGTCATAAAGTCCTTATAGAAGATCAAGCGGGGGTAGGAGCAGGCATCACTAATGAACAATTTATCAAAGCTGGAGCAACGATTATAAATTCTGCTGAAGAAGTTTGGGGAGGAGCAGATATGATCATGAAGGTAAAAGAACCGATCAAACAAGAATTCTCCCTCATGAAAAAACGTCAAATTCTTTATACCTACCTCCATCTAGCAGCAGTTCCTGAATTAGCTAAAGCGCTCCTAGAACTAGAAATTTCTGCGATTGCCTATGAAACGATACAAGCAAAAGATGGTTCTCTACCTTTATTGAAACCAATGAGCGAAGTTGCTGGTCGTATGTCAGTACAGGTAGGGGCTCGTTGCTTAGAAAAACATTATGGAGGCAAAGGATTATTGCTTGGTGGTGTTCCTGGAGTTCGGCGTGGTCGAGTCAGCATCATTGGTGGAGGTTATGTAGGTGTCAATGCTGCCAAAATGGCTATTGGTTTAGGTGCCCTAGTTACCATACTAGATATTAATCAAGTCCGGCTTGCCTACTTAGATGACGTGTTTGGAACCCAGGTAAACACGCTAATGAGCAACCCAGAAAACATAGCCACAGCAGTGGAAGAGTCTGATCTACTAATTGGAGCGGTTTTGCTTCCAGGAGCCAAAGCCCCTACTCTAGTAAGTCGAGAAATGGTCGCTACCATGGAAGCAGGTTCAGCTATCGTAGATGTAGCAATTGATCAAGGAGGTTCGGTCGAGACTATTAGGCCTACCACTCACACTAATCCAAGCTATGTCGAAGAATCAGTGATCCACTACGGAGTGACCAATATTCCAGGAAATGTGCCCACTACAAGTACTTATGCATTGACCAATGTAACACTACCATACGCTATGCAACTGGCTGACAAAGGACTAAAAAGAGCACTTCAAGAAAACGAAGATCTGATGTATGGGCTAAATACCTATCAAGGAAACATAACCTACAAAGCTGTAGCAGAAGCGCTAAATCTTGAATACCATTCTGTAACTTTATGAGGAAAATGTTTCCCCTATGGGGCGAATCTCTAAGGGTAGCTCTATAAAAAAAGGAAAACTGATAAAAATTAAATCAGCTCGCAAAAGATTCTTTTTTCATGTGCTTTGGCATCACCTTTTTCGAAAGAACATAATTGACTGTTGTATCCATCATAACTTCAGGGCCACAGGTCATAAAAGTAGTGTCTAGACATTGTTCTCCAAGCACATTACCAAGCATATCTTGATCGATTCTACCATATAAAAAACCTTCATTTCGACGATCTTCACGGCTTAGTGTAGTAAGAATCTCAATGCCCGGATGATCTTGCAAACTCACAAGATCTTTCCAACAAATTAAGTCTTTCGTACTCCGAAAAGAAACTAATAAGCGCATCTTTTTTGGAGAATTCTCTGTGCCTAAGTAAGGCGCATATTCCCTTAGAATACTCACAAAAGGAGTCACACCACTCCCAGCGGCAATCATAGTTAGATTTGAGTGGTCAGTTGTTCCGTCATAACAGAAACGCCCAATAGGACCACGAGCCTTCAGAATGCTTCCTACCTTTACGTCCGAACATAAGTGCTTACTTACAAAGCCGCCCTCTACCTCTTTTACAGTAACTGCAATAAAGTCCTCTTGGCAGGGAGAGCTTGACATGGTGTATGATCTGACGACTGGCTTAGATGCAATCTCATCAAATCGAAAGGTCAGGTATTGTCCTGCGATATAATCGAAAGCCCGGCTTTCTTCCTCCGCATTTACCATAATTAGAGTTCGGGTATCATGGTTTTCCTCAATAACTTCAGTCACCTTCAGTGGCATCCACCCTCTTTTTAACCTACGACCAACTTTCACTTCCAATGCTCTACCTTTTTTTCATGCTTTAGATTTAAAATGATAAGAACTATTGCAATATAAGTGAAGCAGGATTAGAAGGAAACCACTGAAATGTGGATATTATCTATCAAGCAGCTTCGGAGTTGGATTTACTACTTCCATCGCCATCTTCGATGTCAGTAAGCTCCTCTTCCAAAGCACCCTTAAAAGACTCTTCCCAGTATTTGGCAACTAATGCCTTAGCATAAGAAGTGGCTCCTTGCTTGATTTGTTCCAGTTGCTGTGGACTAAGGCTAACTAAGGCTTCCAGTTCTGGTTCTAATTGTGCGAAAATATCGGCAAATTCATCATCAACCTGGCTCATTCCTTTTACTTTTTGCTTTAATTCCATGTAAGGCTTAGTGCTTGAGCTTGGGGAGGGAGAGGGAGAGGGAGCCTTGTTCTCAAGCGAAATATCTACAAATGATTCAGGTTTTGCAGTATTTTGAGATTTGATTGACTTTTCTATGTTGCTGTTCTTAGAATTTCCTTGAAAACTTGGTAGTTCAAATTCTCTATTCATCGCTATGTTAGCACTCTGCATTAAATGATAGTTGAAAAATTCGAATGCTAACCCCCACTGTTCCCTAGCTTTAGGAGTCCATTTCTCATTTAAAAATGTAGCTATTGAGCGGATAAGCACATCTTTTAGCTCGTCAAAATATTCTGGCTTAATGTTCTGATTTCTTAGCCTTTTACCAATAGACTGAAGATATTCAATTGCAGTTTGCCCTTCGTCAAGATGATCGACTAAGAATATGAGTGAGTTCAGTAATTGTACTTTGAATTGATCATAGCCAAACTCAGTGACAAAGGTAGCAAAATCAGGGTACATTTTTCTCATTAGATCATAAGCATGGTCAACTACCTGAGAGCCTGAGGCAACAATATGCTTGAAGCTCTGTGTAATGATAGTAGCTTGAATTCTCATCGCTTCCCTCACCGCACACATCTGCTAAATCTTGACTTTAAACTCGGTAACTTATCAAAAATCTTTACCCATGAAGCTCACTTGTTGATAATTTAGTTAATCTAAAAAAGTAGAAAAATAGTTTATTCACCCGATAAATTCAGTTAATTATCATCAGAAACTTTTTTCATCTCAGGATTGAATAGAAAGATCAGTATGAACAAGGCTAGCTATCGACTAATAGATTCTGGAAATTTTAGAAGGCTTGACAAATTAGGCCCCTATTACCTGATTAGACCTTCCTTGCAAGCTGTATGGAGCCCTCTTGCCCCTCAAAGTGAATGGAAAAAAGCCGATGCAGAATTTATCAGGGGAAAACATGGAGATGGGAGTTGGAAGTTATACAACAAGGACCTTCCTAACGAATGGACTATCAGTGCATCAAACAAGCTAAAAATGATCATACGCCTAACTGACTTCGGACATCTAGGAATATTTCCTGAGCATCACCAGAACACAGATCTATGTGATGCGATTGCCAATCATTTAAAGGCTAAGCCAAGTTTTAAGCTTCTCAACCTCTTTGCATACACAGGAGCTGTGAGCTTGCTTGGCGCATCTATGGGAGCAGAAGTCACCCATGTAGACGCATCAAAAACAAGTGTCAGCTGGGCAAGAGATAATGGTAAAATGCATTCTGAAGAGCTCAAGATCCGCTGGATTATTGAAGATGTTAAGAAATTTATAGCAAGAGAAGTGAGACGAAAATCAAAATACCATGGAATCGTTTTAGACCCACCCAGCTTCGGCAGAGGTACCAAAGGTGAGGTTTGGAAAATTGAAGATGATTTGGTACCACTTCTTAACCAGATTCAAGAATTACAAGACGAGCAGTTTTCGTTTTTGCAACTAAGCGCTCACTCACCCGGTTTCACACCTCTAGCTCTCCACAATCTTCTGAAGCCTGTTTGCCCCAAAAATGGAGAAATAATTTTTTCTGAAATGTCAGTCAAAGCACAAACAGGTAATATCGAACTTCCAAGCGGTGCACGTGCTGTATTCAAGAGTTAAACAAAAAGGTCTTTATGGAACAGATTAAACCTTTCCAAAAAATCACTAGTGTCAAGAACCCTCGTATAAAAAATTTACTATACTTGCAAAAACGCAAACATCGAGAGGAACAGGGAAAATTTGGTGTTGAGGGTGCAAGAGAGATTAAGAGAGCTTTAGATTGTTCTTACTCCCTTGTAGAGTGTTATCTCTGTCCTCCTCTTTTTTCAGAAGAAGCAAAAAATCTCGTCGATGAATTTATCAAAAACAGCAATCTTTCATGTTTTGAAATTGATGAAAAGTGTTTCGAGAAGATTGCGATTCGTGAAAAAACGGATGGAATTTACACCGTATTTTCAAGTAAACACAAGAATTTGGAAGACTGCATCCCTCTCAAAGGCCATCCTCTCATTTTGGTTCTTGAAGGCATCGAGAAACCAGGAAATCTTGGAGCTCTCTTGAGGTCTGCGGATGGTGCTGGTGCTTCAGGAGTAATTACCTTAAATGACTGTTGTGATCCATTTAATCCTCAAGTAATTCGTTCAAGTTTAGGAACAATATTTTCTACTCCTTTAATTCAGACAAATATTTTAGATCTCCAGGATTTTCTAAGAAATTATAATTTCGAGTCATTTGCAGCCTCTTTGAGTAAAAAATCTAAGAATTATACGGAAATGTGCTACACCAAATCATGCGCATTTTTTTTAGGAAATGAAGCCCATGGATTGAGTCAGAACACTGTTGAAATATGTGATCAAGAAATTGCAATTCCTATGCTTGGAATTGCCGACTCCCTTAATGTATCGGTCGCAGGTGCGACTCTACTATATGAAGCACTAAGGCAAAGATCGTAATAGTAGGAGAAGAAAATTATTTTTTTCTTTGATATGTTTTTTCTAAAAGACTAAAATAATCTGAAAATTCTATCAATAGATTTTCAACACCTTTTCTATAACCAATAACATGTTTCAAATTGCTATCTAAAATGTCTTTTTCATCATCTTTAATCATAAAGGAGTTCGCAAAATCAATCATATGAACGCTACAGGCAGCGGGACTTGCCTTAATACTGTTATGATCATAAACAAGTAAAAGAGATGATCCTATCAATTGAAATTTCACCATATCTTCATCTTGTAGAGCAAAATATAAGTATTTAAGTTTATCAGCAAAACATTGGGCTATGGAGGGGAATTTATCTCCATCAAGAAATCCTTCGATAATTTTTCTGGGATTTTGAAAATAACCCACTTTCCCAAAAAATCTATACGCTCCTATCGGTGAATCAATACCAGAAGACAATCCAGCAAAACGAAATCCAACTCTTTCTGATGAAGTGAAATAGTGATCCTGAAAATAATGCAAACTGATCCAGAAAAACTGCTGAAATATATCCGTCTTGGAACGCTTCATCGAGCTAAGAGATGCCGTTTTTTTCCCTATTTTAAGATCTAAAGCCCAAGCATCTACTAAGCCTCCAGTATTTTTCTCTTTCTCTGAAAATTCCTTCAAGTTCTGCATCTGCAAATAGATTTGCCTATTATATCTGCACAAACCTGCGTAACCAGGAAAAAACTTGCAAATATTATTTCTGCCTCCATTAATTTGACAGTAGTCTCGAGCTAATAAATAAAATTCAATCTCTTTTACGGTATAAAAACTGTGAATTTTTTTAGCACAGTAGCCACCCTTTGTGGAAAATATTGTAGCACTATGCCCTCCGGCCCCCTTGTTTTGGCATAAATTTTTTGTTTGAAATTCACAGATAGGAAGTTGTTTCTGGTCAATTCCCAACTCTGAAAGGTAATTTTTTAAACTCCTTCTATTGATTTCCATATTGCCGGCAAACAAATTCTGAAATTCAAATATATGTAAAGAAAACAATAGAAAAATTGCTTGATACTTTTTGCTCATAATCGTTCCAGAAATGGTGTTGAAAAATAGGCCGCTGCATACCAGTACTTTAAGGTTTTTTAAAAAAAAGTACAAAATAAATTGAGAAATGTAAACAGTGTTTTTAAGCGGTTTATACAGCACTATTTTTTTATTTATTGATTTTCAACTGCATACAAAGTTCTGATAAAACTGAAGATTTGGCATGTTCTGGGCAGCTAGGCTTTTCAAGTATCTTGGTATATTCGATCTCTATCTTTTTAAGATTCTCTAAATTTGCTAAAGGCGTTAGATCAGAAACTGGATTATTTTTTAAGGAAATATATTCGAGATTTCTTAAATTTGCGATATCAGAAATATCTGTAATTTTGTTATTGTCAAGGTTCAAGTGCTTCAAACCATACATTCCTTGCAAAGTCGATAAATCGACAATACGATTCCCTTTTAAACTCAAGAACTCAAAATGATTGAGTGTATTCAGGGGTTCGATATTTGAAAGTTGATGGAACTCTAATTTTAATTTTTTCGTTATTTTTAGCTGTGCATATGCACCTTCACAAGTTTCTTCACCGAGGACAAACCGAATCACATTTATAAACTTTCTAATGCTCACATCTGAAGATTCTTTACAAAGGCGATAAAAGTTTGCTTTTTTAGTTCGCTCAGAGCATTTATCACCGTCCCAAACCAAATCTTTGGACTGCTCAAGACAAAGGTTTTCTTTTGCTAGGTAAGAAAACTCTTTTGAACAAATTCCCCGACGCCATTGCCCACCTTCTTGCATACAGGCCTCCCTTCTGGAGATAAGTTGCTCATGTTCTGGACCTGTTGTATAGAAAGGCTGATCCTTCTCTATAACCTTACGATGCAGACACGCACTCAAAAGTAAAATACAATGGATCGATAAGACACTAAATGAGTTCATAAAATTCCTCCGACAGCAGCGATATCGGAAGAGATCGTTCTAAGCTTTAAACGAATTTTTAATAGAGGTAAGGATAGCTAACAAATTTGCCAGCACTTAATAGAATGTTTAAGAGCTCAAGCTCTTTGTCTTTTCCTTCTTACGCCAGCGCCTCAAAGCAAGAGAGACATCTAACTTTTCATTTCGTCCTGAATAAGTACATCTGAGAAGCATTCTAGCAATACAAGCTTGACTCTTCTTAAGAGCTATTTGTTTTAAAGGCATTTCTTCCTCTTAATATTCATATAACAAAAGCAAGACATGTGGTTGAGCTGGAATTAACTATTCGAACTAAGATCAACTTTATTCAGCCATCCGAGAGGACAAGCTAACACCATCATCAGCTCTCATCTTTGTTATTCTGACTCATTTGATTTTGAACTTGTTCGACAATGTTTTTAGAAACACCGATTTTTTCTGCCGCTCCCTGTAAGGCCTCTGGATTAGCCATCAGAAAACTAATTAACTTCTGAATAACTTCTGGATTAATTTTGTACTTCTGAACCAGACCCAGAGCCGCCATCGGATTAACTTTTACTGTCTCAGTCAATTCAGTAACTTGCTCTTGGCTTAAATTTAGCTCTTTAAAAATTGTTTGAAGATCCACGTTTACCTCTTTATGTCGTTCTAGGTATCAGTTTAAATGACATTCCACAAAATGCGGCTTTTGCCTACTACCGGCATTAACTCTCTGGGGCTCTTGCTTCCTACATATATCCATAGCATGGGGACAACGAGGATGAAAGCTACATCCACCCGGGGAGTTGATAGGTGATGCGACTTCCCCTGTCAAGACCTTCCTTTTTATGGGATGCTTAGATCCTATTTTAGGAATTGCAGCTAATAAAGCTTGTGTGTATGGGTGTTTAGGATGCAGGTAAATTTCTTCAGAATTGGCCTCTTCGACGATTTTACCCATATACATTATCCCAACGCGATGACTTATATGCTGTACCACTGCTAAATCGTGAGCAATAAATAAAAAAGAAATACCAAACTGTTTACGAACATCGGCAATAAGATTTAATACCTGGGCTTGTACGGAAACGTCAAGTGCTGATACTGGCTCATCAGCAACGATAAATCGGGGATTGAGAGTCAAAGCTCTCGCAATCCCTATCCGTTGCCTCTGCCCTCCAGAAAATTCGTGCGGATACCGTGCTAAAGCTTGTTTTGAAAGGCCTACTAGCTCAGTTAATGATTCAACCTGATTCAATCTTTCCTCTTTCGTCCCAATCTTGTGAGTATCCAAAGGTTCACGAATGATTTGTAAGACTGTCATTCTTGGATTCAATGAACTATATGGATCTTGAAAGATTACCTGCATATTCTGCCTAAATGCCATTAGCTTAGACTTTTTGAGAGAAGTAAGTTCTGTATCTTCGAAAAAAACCTTCCCAGCTGAAGGTGTGTTTAGTTGCAAGATTGAACGACCAAGCGTGGATTTTCCGCAACCTGACTCACCTACTAGTCCATAAATTTCACCTCTAGCAATTTTAAAACTTACTCCGTCTACCGCTCGTAAAAATCTTTTTTGTTGCCAAAAAAACCTCTTTAGTGGAAAATATTTCTTTAAGTTTTGCACACGTATCAAAGACGATTCACTTTGTTTCATTCTAGCCCCTTTGGATAAAAACAAGCAACTGCGTGTCCTCCTTTTGCCTCCAAAAGCGGCTCTTCATTCAAGCACCTACTACGAGACTGAGTACAACGATTTGCAAATCGGCATCCTCTTGTTAACTCATACAGATTTGGAACTGTCCCTTCAATGGTCGACAGTCTATCTAAAGGCTTCTCTCTTACCTGCGGAATAGAGTTCAATAAACCAACTGTATATGGGTGTTTAGGTGATGAGAATATTTGCTGAGCTGGTGCTTTTTCAATAACTTGCCCACAATACATTACTAAGACAGACTGACATAACTCCGAAACCACACCAAGATCGTGAGTCACAAGAATGGTAGCCATTTTCGCTTCAGCTTGAATCTGCCTAATATTTTCAAGAATAACGGATTGAGTTGTAACATCAAGTGCAGTAGTAGGTTCATCAGCAACAAGGACTTGCGGCTTGCAAGCGAGGGCTAATGCTATCAATACTCTTTGTCGCATTCCACCCGAAAGTTGATGAGGAAAATCTCTTAATCTTTCCTCAGCTTGGGGGATCCCCATGGCAATGAGAAATTCTACAGCCAATATTCTTGCACGTTTCTTTGAGACTTTTCTGTTCATGCTAATTATACTGGATAATTGCCAACCAATAGGATAGACCGGATTCAAGGCAGTCATGGGCTCTTGGAATACCATTGAGATCTTGCTACCTCTGATTTTCCTAATCTTTTTCTCCGAGTAATCTAAGATATTCTCACCGTTCAAGATCACCTTTCCTGTTTCAATATTTCCAGGATTAGGTACTAGATTTAAACAAGAAAGAGCAGTTAAGGTCTTTCCACATCCAGACTCCCCAACAATACCAAGGACCTCACCTGAATTTAGAGTAAATGAAACATCATCCACCGGAAAGACGGGGCCATGTTCGGTGTTAAATTTTATCTTTAGATTTCTAATTTCGAGTACTGTTTCTTGAACTTGTTCTTTCATTCTTAAGTGACCTTTTTTGGATCTAATGCATCTTGCAGAGCATCTGAAAGCTGATTAAAGGCCATCACTAAACCAAACATGAAAAAAGATGCTGCAATAAAATTATGATACCTTCCAGCAACAACTTCAGCACTTGCTTCTGACAACATTACTCCCCAGCTAATACCTTCTTTGACTCCTAGACCCAAAAAAGACAAAATAGCCTCAGTTTTAATCGCAGTAACAAAAGACAGGCTCAATTCAATTAGGATTAATGGGGCTAAATTGGGGATAATATGTTTCATTATGATCTTGTAATCTTTTACACCGATTGCTCTTGCAGCTTCAACAAACTCAAGGTTCTTTAGTTTAATGACCTGCCCTCTCAACACCTTACAAGAACTAGTCCATAGAACACCTACCATAGCAAGATACATAGCTGCATCACTGTCTTTCAATGCAAAAGAAACAGCTGCTACAAAAAGATAAAAAGGAATTGAGTCTAAACAACCATACATCCAAATTATCAGTTCATCAATCCAAGTATTACTATAGTAACCTGAGATAGAACCTAAACATATTCCGATCGACAAAGAACAGGTAGCTACAACCAAACCAACTTTAAAAGCTATAAAAGTGCTATAAATGGCGCGTTGAAATATATCCTGTCCATTGAAGTTGGTTCCAAGCCAATATATTCCACTGATAGGTCCATAACCATTATCATTTAGCAACTCATCCCATTCATTTGCCCAAAGGCCAAGACCCACACCTAAAGCTATAAGAAAGTAAGTTACAACCACAAAGAGGGAAAACAAACCAACTCTATCTGAACAAAATTTTCTAAATCCAAGTGACCACAAGGACTCAACCTTAGCTCGACTTGAAATTTGCTTAAAATTGAATTCTTCTAAACCTGGATCTAACATAAAATTCACCTTAACTCTACTCGGGGATCTACTAAACGATAGAGTAAATCAGTAGCTACAAGGACTGTCACGTAGAGCAACGTAGAAATAGTCACGACTGCTTTCATAATCGGGAGATCTCCAGAGGTAATTGCATCATAAGTAATTCCTCCTACTCCTGGAATAGAAAAAAAACTTTCTATCAAAATCGATCCCCCTATAAGCACATAAGGAATCGTGAAGATCACTCTTGTTAAAATGGGAATCAATGTGTTTTTAAGCACATGAAGAACTATTATTAAAATAGGATGTAAACCAAAAGACTTCATGGTCCTCACATGATCTCTTTCCATTTCCTCAACCAAAACACTCCTGAAAAATCTTGTATTATATCCAATTGCGACAAAACTAGTTGCCATCGTAGGCACAGTTACGTAAGTAATATAATCTGTAAAATTGTGTACTTCCCAGCCCTGTACTGGAAATAGATCCAATCCATAACTTGAGCAAAAAATCATTTGAAAACCAATGATCACAATTAATAAACTTACGCTCATACCGGCTACTGAAAAAAACATAATCAACTTGTCTTGCCATAATCCACGAAAATATGCGGCACAAAGAGCTAAGCAAATTCCTACTCCATTTCCAAAAAGAAAGCCTGGGAAAGAGACCAAGATGCTAACTGGCGCGGTTCTTGCCAGTATATCTAAAACTAGCTCATTACTTGAGGCAGAATAGCCAAAATCAAAAGTAAAAACTTCATAAAGATAGTGTGCATAGCGCCTAAAAAAGGGTAAATCATATCCAAGCTGGTGCCTAATATTATCCAAATCTTCTTGAGTTGGGTTTTTGCCAAGTAGCGTATAGGTCTGATCAGGACCAAAATAGACCATCAAAAGGAAACTGATAAAAGTAACCCCCAAAATAAGAGGAATACCATATAAGAGCTTTCTTACAACGTATCTAGAAAAGTACAAAATTCCCTCAAAAAAAACCTAATGATTTATTGAGCTTTTATCCCAACATATTTGAAATAGTTACCTAGAACCTCACGAGTTGGATACATGGACACGTTCTTGTGCCAAAGATGAACCCTGGTACGTGAGAAACCAGCAATAACCACGCATTCGTCAATCAATATTTTATTCGCTTTTCTATATAAATTTGTTCTTTGGGGGCTTGGTTGCATAACACTCGCATTTCGATAAATTTTATTATATTCCTTATTGTCAAAATTCGAAGAATTTGATCCAGGAGATTTATTGGGCCCATAATACAGCTGGAGGACATTCTCAGCATCCGGGTAGTCTAGCCCCCAACCCATGGAGTGAGTCATTAGCAATCCGTTTTTGATCGCTTTAGAATAGTCCCCGAAGGTCGCAAAAGTTTTTAGCTTCACTTTTTCTTTGGGGTAGCCTATTTTCATCATCCATGAGCGAAATTGCACAAAGAATTTTCGAAAATCTACTGAGTTAACTCCTGAATAATAAAGAATTGGTAAGGTTTGTACATTCCAAGTATTTGAAGCTAATAGCTGTTTCGCACCATCAGGATCAAGTTCCACCGATTCTCGAGATAAAGCAGGATCAAAACCATCCACACCAGGAGGAATGATCCCAGGAAAAGCTTCACCAATCCCATGATACATACGGTCAATCCGGTTTTGCCAGTCAAAGCCTTTCCTGATAGCGCACCTTAATGCATGATTACGCGAATTACGTTTAGGATCATCATGATAGCCAATACTTGGATCATTCATATTGAATTCCAAGTAAACATACCCAAAGTCCGAAGCCACACGCATGTGAAATTTCTCTGCAAATTCTTTTTTTAACTTCAGAGGACTCTTGCTTGCCAAAACATGATTTAGTTGTAAAGATGGAACCCATCCATACTGAATTTCGTTTCCTTTGGTAAGTGAATTCCATAGAGATGAAGGCTGCTTAATAAAACTCACCTCGACCTTATCAACCAAAGGTAAGTTCCTCCCTCCAAGCGCTTCTATACCAGTTGAACCGTGTTTTGAAAGCTCAAAGCCATGAGCTTGAAGATCGAAGATCTCTTTACGATAAGTTGGATTTTTCCGTAAAACTGCTTTGGTAGAAGTTAGACTTTCAAGTATAAAAGGTCCCGAACCCACGGGATGAACAGATAGCTGCTTTCCATACTTTTCCACTGCCTCCCATGGAATAATCGCAGCATATCCTAAGGCCAAAGTATAGGGAAACTGTGGAAAAGGTTTCACCAAAATAATCTGGACAGTATGCCGATCAACTACCTTTAGTCCCTCAACTGCCTTCTGCATGTCTTGGGCCTCATTGCCCCACTTATCAAGACCCTTTATTTTCCCCTGCCAAAGCCATTTACCATTTGAGCGATTGGATTTAATAAAATGACGTTTAATAGAGTATATGAAGTCCTCTGCAACCACCTCTCGCCCTTTGCCATCTTTAAAAGCAGGGTCATCAGCAAACCTAACCCCAGGTCGAATCTTGATCGTGTAAACTAGACCATCCCTACTAACAGTCGGCATTGACTCTGCGAGGCTCGGTTTAAGCTCATACGGCTGTTTTAAATATTTATACTCAAACAAGGTGTCATGAATTGCAGTAACCAATGAATTAGCATAGGTATTCTTAATGTTAATAGGATCCACCGAACCAGGAGCGCCGTCTTCAACATGGCGATAAACAAGCTCAGGAGTGACTACAGCCATCGCTGCAAAGGCAGGAATTGATACCCAACTTAAGCATACAAAAAGCCTCGCTAAGAATGCCATTCGATCCTCCATTCTGACTGGGAACTATTAGCGAATAATCATTAGCCTGCATTGAGACACGATCATTCAATTCTAAACAACAAATTTCTAAAAATAGAGCAAGGCCCAGTACAATTATGAAACCTGCAGAATTAAGCTCATAGATTTCCTGTTTAAGAGCAACAGTAGAAAAGAATCATCAAAACCGTAGGAGCTAGAATGTGAAGCATATCAGTTTCAAGATAAAAACAAAATATATCCGCCCCTAAAAACTAAATTTATCTCTTGTCATCAAGGCTTCAGATACCTTAAAAACCACCAATGGGCTGTTTCCGCCCTTATCGGGTTTTGTTTGTCCAAAATCATACACTCAACCCAGAGTAAGAGTGGTATTTTGGCAAAATTCATTGCCTTTTTGTGGGACAAGCATGCGGCTGCATTCATGATGGGAGTTAAATTGTTGCTGCATAAATCTGTTTATCATTGTATTCATTGGGGTTGACTGTTTTTTAATCTTTTCCTGAGGAAGCAAATTCCATGAAACCGTTAAGGTGGCGAATTACATTTGTAACAATATTAACTTTGTTTGCAGTTTATGGTATTGCACCTACCATAATCTATTTTTCACAACCTGCAGAAATTAGAAATGATGATGAAGCTTTTTTGAAGCGCGTGCCGTCTTGGTTACCTCAGAGCCATATTAAACTTGGCCTAGACTTGCAAGGTGGTGTTCAGCTGGTCCTAGGAGTCAAAACTGATGGTGCCATTGAAAATAGGCTCAACAGAACTGGAGTTGAGTTAAAGAGGTGGGCTCAAGAACAAGACATTGAAATTGAAACTGCCTATGTTCCGAAAGGTAAACAAACCTTAACGGTCGTAGTAGCTAAAGACGATGACCTAGATCGTTTTAAGTCTGATTTTAAAAAAGAATACCCTCACTTAAACCTTGTTGATCGAGAAGAACGCACTTTATTTTACTCCTACAAGGACACAGAACTTGACAGGATTACCAAAAGTGCCTTGGAACAAGCTGAGAAAGTTGTTCGTAACCGGGTTGATCAATGGGGTGTCGCTGAACCAATGATTAACCGCCGCGGAGATGGTTCAATCCTTGTTCAGCTTCCCGGATTCCGTGACCCCCAAAAAGCTAAAGAGCTGCTGGGCCGAACAGCACAGCTAAAATTTAAGATCGTGGATGATGAGTTTAGTGGATTTGCGGACATAAACAGCCAGAAGCTTCCGGAAGGCATTTCAAGCACCAACAATGGGGGGCAAATCGCCTTCTCATCCGAAAACCGAGAAGACTTAACGAGCTTTTTGAGTAAGCATGTCCCTATAGATCGCGAGCTTTTCTTCTCGCGCGAGCAGTTGGGTGATGGCACTACAGGACGTTACCGCTGGACTTCCTATGTCCTTTTTGCTGCCACTGATATGACAGGCGATGATATCCAAGATGCTAATGTCGTTCAAGGGGCATCTCTCAGCCGTGATCCCGTTGTTTCTCTAAAGCTTACTGGACCAGGAGGGCGGCAATTCGCCCAAACAACTGGTAAAAATATTAAGAAGCGCATGGCAATTGTTCTCGATGATGTAATCGAGTCCGCGCCTGTAATTAATGAGAAAATTTCCGGAGGCCAAGCAACCATTAGCTTGGGTGGAAACCGTGGATTCCAGGAAAAGATCGACGAAGGGCAAGAGCTCGCACTAGTGCTAAAATCGGGTGCCGTACCTGCAACGATCACCGTGCTTGAAGAACGGCAAGTTGGAGCATCCTTGGGCCCTGAACTCGCTAACCAAGGGATCAAAGGAATCTTGGTGGGCTTGGGTTTAGTTTTAGTCTTTATGTTGATTTATTACCGCCGCCCAGGGATTGTCGCATGCTCAGCTTTGGTACTAAACGCGGTTTTACTTCTTGCAGTTATGGCAGGATTTGGCTTCTCACTGACACTTCCGGGCATTGCCGGCTTTGTCTTAACTCTGGGGATGGCTGTCGATGCTAATGTCCTCATAAATGAGCGGATTCGCCAGGAAATAAGGGAAGGAAAGCATCCACGCAAGGCTGTAGACAGTGGATTTCAGAAGGTTTTTTGGACCATAATCGATGCTAATGTCACCACCTTAATTGCAGCTTTAGTTTTACTTGAAACCAATGGCTCTGGCCCAATACGCGGATTTGCAGTCACGTTAATGATTGGCCTCCTGGTCTCACTTTTCACATCTCTATACTGCTCAAAAGTCTTTTTCGACCTCGCTCTTTCGTGGGTTGCGGACAAACGCGTAAAGTTCTGGCTAGGTGGTGAAAAAGCCATGCGGGCCAAAAATTATAACTTCGACTTCTTAAAAGTCGGGACGGCTTCCACCTTACTAGCTGCCGTTATTAGCGTCGCCGTGCTAGGGACTGGTTTCTTCAAAGGCATGAATTTTGGTGTGGATTTTTCCGGAGGTACCGAGGTTCTGGTACGCTTCAGTGAAGATGTTGAACCAGGAGAGATCAATGCGATTGGCAGCAAAGCTAAGGTAGAAGGGCTGATGCTCCAGGCACTAGAAGGCGGCAAAAAGCAGTACCTCCTGCGATATGATGAGAGCCGCGAAGATGCCGATGGGCTTAAAGCATCTGCATCAGATGTATTTGTGGCATTTAAAAATGCACTCTTCAAAGACCTAGCAGCCAAGAATCCTGAGGTTCTCCAAGTGGATTTTGTAGGACCACAAATCGGGAAAGAATTACGAACACAGGGAATGGTATCAGTGCTCTATGCTATTCTTGCTGTAATCCTTTATATCGCATTCCGCTTTGACATGCGCTTTAGCCCTGGAGCACTCATAAAAATGTTCTTGGATATTTTTGTAATGCTTGGATTTTATGTCTTCTTTTGGGCATCATTTGACTTAGTAGCAGTAGCAGCATTCTTAACCGTAGTTGGGTATTCGGTAAATGACACCATTGTGATCTACGACCGTATACGTGAAAATCTCCTCGCCCATCCGCGACGAAATTTACGAGACAATATCAATATTTCTATTAATGAATCACTAGCTCGATCGATCAATACCTCATTGACAACGGTAATTTCTCTTACTGGGATCCTCGTCTTTGCTTCTGGTCAAATTTGGACCTTTGCAATGTCAATGACGATCGGAGTTGTGGTAGCCACCCTTTCCTCCATCTTCATTGCAAGCTCATTTGTGCTCTGGTTTGAGGCTTGGAAAAAGAACAAACCAAAAGCGGTTGCCAAGAAAGCAAATGCTTAAACTTTTTACTTAAATGATTTGAGAACTTCAACAATCAGCAAGAGGAACAGCCCAAAAAAGATGGGCTGTTCTGAAGCTTTTAGCTAGCCAACTTTTTCTGCTAAAGTCTTTGAGGAATGGTCAAAGTAGCTCCATATCAGTGACTGCTAAACCAGCAAGCCTTTCCGAGTATTGGAAGTCTTTGGTTGGAACTACTCCATTTTTCATTCCTTTGCTTTCAAAGGTATCTTGGTAAACTTCACAGTGGAAATAGTCAAATTGTTCTGGAAATGGATGGTGAATACAGTCAGAAGTGATGCCATTTGGTAAGGGTTTGCGTTTTACGACCTCAGCAGTAGGCCTTCCACGACCTCTCACTTTCTTGCCTACGCATTCATTGTCTTGCATCTGCTTCATCTTAAGCCCACAGAGCTCAGAGAACGCAATGGTTTTTCCATCTGCTTCGATCTTCCCATGACGGACATGATGGGGACACCTCTTACAAGTCATTAGACTCCTCACATGATGGCTAGAGATTTCAGGAAATGAATTCTCAAGAAACCAGAAGACATCATGTCTATACAGATTTCACAAAAACTACGGGACGATCGCCAGGATTAGCCTTTGTAAGCCAACACCGTCGCCAAATTTGCAATATCACTACTTGAGAATTTTCTTTATTATAACAAGAACATGGCTGAGTGCAATGACTATCTATGGCCGCAGAAGAGCATAAACATACATGGTTTTTTTTAGGAGATTGACCAAATGTGGCAGGTTTGCTAGCGTCTTTTCACATGTTGAATGTATCAGATATGAGCAAAATCCAATTGTGATTTTATCGGAAGTATCAACAAAAGCAAACTAGTAGATATGTGAGGTATTAGTGGCCTGGTCAAATATAAACAAAGCGCCGCTCGTAAAAAGCATCCGTAGAGACACTCCTGATGGCTTGTGGCACAAGTGTAAATCTTGCAACCAGATCATCTATCGCAGAGATTTTGAAGCAAACCAATTCGTTTGCATCAATTGCAAGCACCATAATCCCATACCAGCACATATGAGGATTCGCCACTTTCTGGATGCAGACTCTTTCAAGGAATTAGATATAAATATTCGCTCCACTGACCCTCTCGAATTTTCAGATAAAAAAGCCTATTCCGACCGCCTTGAAGACGCATATGACAAGACCTCTCACTTTGATGCCATTATCTGCGGTGAAGGCCAACTACATAGTAGGCCTGTTCAACTAGGAGCCTATGATTTTCGGTTCATGGGAGGAAGCATGGGTTCCGTAGTGGGAGAAAAAATTGCAAGACTACTAGCAAGAGCTAGAGAAAAACGTCAGCCAGCTATAATATTTTCTTCTTCTGGTGGGGCCAGGATGCAAGAAGGGATCCTGAGCCTAATGCAAATGGCAAAAACTTGCGCTGCTTTATCACGTTTACGCGAGGTAGGGATTCCGATGATATCTGTGATGACCAACCCGACCACGGGGGGCGTTGCTGCCAGTTATGCGATGCTCGGGGATATAAATATCGGTGAACCTGGAGCCCTAATCGGATTCGCAGGTCCGAGGGTCATACAGCAAACAATCGGGCAAAGCCTACCAGAAGGATTTCAGACTTCTGAATACCTTCTCGAACACGGCATGTTAGATCTTATATGTCATAGAGAGAACTTGAGAGACAAGATTGCTCAAATATTAAATATCCTACTGCCCGCTTAAAACCATTTTTACAACCAAGATCTTTAGGAGTACATGCCTATGGGTACTGCTCACACCATTGATTTTATTGAAGATGAAGAATTCGTGAACTTATTTTCCAAACGTCCTGAAACGATAAAGCCAGGACTGGAACGAATAAGACCTGCTTGGTCAAAGCTAGGAATGAACCACTATCCTCAGCTAAACATATTAATTGGTGGAACCAACGGCAAAGGGAGTACGGCAGGATTCCTATGGCACCTTCTGGCGGCTCACGGTGTAAAAGCAGGCTTATTTACATCACCACACCTTTGCTTATTTCAAGAAAGGTTCCAATGCACCCATGAACCAATCCGGCAATCAGACTTAAAAAGAAGCCTTAACGAATTAAGGGAAAGCTTGGAAGAAAATCTTTATGCTGAACTCTCTTTTTTTGAAGTCTCAACGCTCTTAGCACTAAAAATTTTTAATGAGAGAGCTTGTACAGTTAACATTTTGGAAGTGGGCCTTGGTGGGCGCCTCGACTCAACCAATATTGTAAACCCATCGATAAGTGTGGTTTGTTCAATTGACCTTGATCACACCGAATGGCTAGGATCTACATTAACTGATATTGCAGAAGAAAAACTAGGTATATGCCGTAAGGAAGTTCCACTTTTTTGGGGGGAGCAACAAACTGAGGAAAAGGGCTTACTTAACACTCTCTCCGAAACTCAAAAAAAGTTAGGAATGCCGATATATACTAGAAATATGCACTTTGGCCTAGATCTTAAATCCCAAAAAGCTTGGACAAAATTTGGTGAAAGCTCAAACAAAACCAAGATTCCAATTTGGGTGCAAAATTCTTCAGATGTAATCAAACAGAATTTTGCTTTAGCATATGGAGTTTATTCTTTTATAAAACAGGAAACTAAAGTTTTAAGCCCATTAAGAGAGATTAACCCTATAGCTTGCTTTTCATCTCCGGATCTACCCTGGCCACCATCTTTAGTAGGTCGTTTCCAAGAACTTAAAGTCAATAAACATATTGGAGACTCATTCAATATTTTTTTAGACGTTTGCCACAATCCAGCAGCAGCTAGGGAGTTTGTTGCAACTTTTAAAAAAAGAGAACACACTGACAAAATCCCAGGATTTGTGTCAATTTTGAATGACAAGGATATAGTGCAAATTCTAAATATTTTAAGGGAGGTTTTGGAACCCATCTACTTTTTTAAGGTTCGCTCAGAAAGAACTAATTTGGATTCTAGCAAGGGTCACTTTGTTAATGAATCATTTTCTGTCTTTGCCGATTTGAAGTCCGCATGGATGGAGGGTAAAAAATTAAATCAATACAATAACTATGCAATTTGTGGTTCTTTCTTTGCTGTAGCAGATGCTCTGAAGTTGTTTTCAGCCTATCCAGAAGACGGATATTTTACTTCTTCTTTACAAGGAATTTGGACTGATAACTTAGAAGATCTAAATTTTCAGTTCAAATGAGGTACACTGCTAGGCTTCGGGAATATCTGCGATTGAAACGATCCTCTGCCAAAGTCCATGAAGATTGCATAATGCATAAACTTTCAAAAGACCTGAAGCAGGTAATGGGTTCAGTAAAGTGTGAGTACTAATCGCTGAATCTGCAGCATTAGCTGGATCGAATTCAAACTCAGTTAGAGTTTGACCAGCTTCATCTGCTAATGTGTGCTTTGCTATATAATGCTCAGCTCCAATTGCATGATTAGTCGTAATAGTAACATCCAGTCCAACTCTTGTAATAGTGGGAATATGACCAGCTTCTTTACCTGCCCATTGTCCCGGATCATCTTGTGTGTATATTCTGTTTTCAATAAAAGCAGGATTAAAATCCGTAAAAGCAAATTCTTTTTGCCAAATACCGTGAAGGTTACAATGGGACAATACTATAAAATTCGAACCTACCGCTGGCCGCTCTACTCTAAATCTACTAGTAGCGTCTGTGTCTTCAGCTGGATTAAATAGTTTTTCATTTAATACGGTCCCTAGCTCATCAATAACTTGATGCTTGGAAATATAATGTTCCTCTGTCATAGCATGTTCAGTTGTTACAAGTAAAATGCTTCCTTCCATGCTTACATTTGGCAGGTGACCAGCTTCTTTACCTGCCCAACGACCAGGTGACTCTTGGGTATAAATTGTGGTATCTTCAAATCCATTCAAAAGATCAGCAATTGAATAATCTGCTTTCCAAATACCATGAAGATTGCATGTCGACAGAGCAGAAACTGTGTCACCAGAAGGCATTAGAGGTCTAAACAGACTTTTGGCTTCAGAATCTACTCCTATTTTAAATATCCGATCTGCGATAACCTCTCCGTTCTCTGCTATAATTTGATGCCTGGCAATATAATGTTCCTCCTCCATCGGATGTGGCGTCTCGACTTGTATCTGATTTTCAACAAGAGTTATCTGCGGCAAGTGTCCACCGGCTTTTCCAGTTAATTCTTCAGGATGAGCTGCAGCTGTATATATAGTTTCAGAATCTTCTCTATTCGCATCAAGAGTTGTAACCTTTAACGGCTCGTATTCAGGCTTTTCACCACAAGAAGCTAGCATACCAAACAAGCCAGGAGTTAAGCACCCGTATTTCATAAAGATTCTTCTATCCATAGATTATTACCTCAACCCTCTAGATATATCGTTCAACATTTTGTCTATATAGGATCGGTAAACACTTCTTCTAATGTTAACTTTTTTTTATGATCAAAATAAAAAAAAATATATCATAATTATTTCAATTCATTATAGATTTTTTGAACTTATGAGTCCTCTTTTACAGGATCTAATTCCCTTTCTTTTTAATAGAATATCTCTGAATAAGAGGAGTAGTTTTAAAAGAATTTTATGGAAATATGGAAATAATGAACTTCGCTAGGCTTCTAAAGAAGCCCTCTAGGAGGATGGGATTAGACCATAAGAAGAGTGCCTGATGTGTTGAGATAAGAAAATTGATTGTTATACCTAGTGCCTGATTGGAAACACACCGCCGCCTTTGTATGTAAGGCTTAGAGCACTATAATCTTTAGCGAATTTCCCCAGTTTCTCTAAAAAGGCTATAATTGTCGGAAAATCAAAAGATCTTGGGGGTGCCCATGCGCG
>JBGCDR010000390.1:0-5913 GCA_045105515.1 Oligoflexales bacterium | reverse complement strand
ACTTAAGATTTTTCTCTTATTAGCTCTTAAACACATCTTAGGAAGGGGAATTTTGATGAAAATATTTTTTTCAAGCACAAATTTGTTTTGAATTCTGGACGGCAAGATTATTTTTGCATTTTCTTATTGAATTCAAGGAGTAAGAAAACTGCCTATGATTTGAGTGATCGAAATAGGTGTCAAGACCTTGAGGAAGCCTGTCTATGTCACTTGCTAAACCAGCTCTTTGCATTACCATTTTAATGTCGGAATCTTTTGCTAGGGAATTATTTAGTAGCAAGTTTTGTCGCAATGTGGCATCGATGAGAAAGGGCTTTTCTGGCATGTAAGCTGCAAGATGCCTAATTGAAATGGGGTCCATTTGCTTTAGGTTGTTGTCATCAATCAAGACCTGCCCAGATTGGGGTAGATACATGCCCATTAAAATTTTTAAAATCGTAGAGCTTCCTGATCCATCTTGCCCAAGAATTACTAGAGTTTCGTTAGGTTCGACCTTGAATGAAACTCCAAGCAAGGCAGGGAGTGACTCCTTTGCATAGCGCAGTGAAACTCTGGAAAAAATTATCTTACCAGCTATATTGGTAGTCACCGCTACTGAATCTTTAGACCTCTTCTCAGTTTTTAATTCCATTAATTTATTGACTTGTCCAATACTGCTTTTGACCTTGTCAAATTGTACCAAAACCCCTAGACCAGTTTTGACTGGTGCTAGGACCCTCCATGTTAGCATCAATGAAGCCATCAAGCCTCCTGGTGTCAGTTCACCTGAAAAAATTCGGTGGACTCCGACCAGTACTGTGCCAATTCCTGCAATTGATACGAGTGCATTTGAAAAATCTGAAACCATAGAAAAAAAGCTGCTATTTCGATGGTTGTGTTTAAGATTTGCAGCCAAGAGTTTCCCATATTTTTGCTGCCAATGTCTAGAAATTGATAGGCATTTGATAATTTTTAGATTAGCAAAGCTACCTAGGATGAATTCATTATATTCCTTTGAATTACCTGAAAATTCGCCTCCCAAATTGCGAGACCAAATTCGTACAAAAAATCCTAATATTGCGAAGACTACTAAAGCACCAAGTGGAATTAAGGCTAGATATGGGTCTATCAAAAATAGAGCCAGGATAATGAGCAGGACGAATGGTATTTCTAGTAGCGCTACCATAGCAGAACTAGAAAAAAAATTTTTAATAGAATCAAAGTCTCGAATACGAGAAAGCTGTCCCCCAAGAGAAGCCATTTCTGTATAGGTTGGAGGCAGGTATAGTAATCTCCGCATAACTTGGTTGGCAATAATATTGCCAATTCGTGCACTAAAATAAGCTAAATTTATTGTTCTCAGGATTCTAAACCCTACTAATGTCAGTACATAAAAGGCAACCCCTACTGCTAATTGATCGAGGGTGGAAGTGACTTCTAAAGCTGAAATTTCCCTAAATAGAAACATAACAAAAAGTGGTGCAGAAACAGTTAGAACACTGATTGCTAGTGAGAGGAATAGTGAGTAGCCAAACATTTGTTGAAACCTAATGATAAGCTTGTTGAACCATTTGGTTTGTGATTCTTGAAGAGTTGTAGCATTATCGTCTAGTAGGTCGAAAGTTAGCATGGTACCAATTTTCCAGTTGGGCTTAATGATCTGTCTTTTTTGTGTATATCCATCAAAAACACTAAAACCATATTCATTAATTTCAAATATTGCTATGCTATTTCCTTCTTTAGTTGTGAATATGCAAGGTAAGTTAGACCTATTAATTTTATTTAGTCTGATGAACTTTGTTTTGGCAATAATTCTCAATGCGGTCAGAGAGTTTCTAACATCATCAATGTTGATTGAAAAAGTTTCCATTGGCAGTATTTGATTAAGCTGCTCTTTGCTCCCATACCAGCCAATATCCCGCAAAAGTGGTATTAGGCAGTGATAAAGAGAAGTTGAAATCCTGTGGTTGTGGTTTTCGGCAAGTTTACTTTTTTCTTCTTCTGTCATGATTTCCTGTTCTAACTACAATTCTAGTGGTAGTATTACGACTTTTTAAGCTTGCAGATTATTTCATTATTTTCAAAACGATATACTTTGTCTGCAAGGTTTAGAACCTCCTGATTTTCGCCTATTAGGACAATAGTCATTTGTCCTGATATTTGCTTGATAATGTCTAAGAACGTATCACGACTAGTTTGATCTAAGCCGATCTCAATTTGATCGATGATTAACACTTTAGGGTTGGCGACAAGGGCTCTTGCAAGAGAGATTAGTTGGACAAAACTTGAAGTCAAAGTAGATTGAGTTTTTCTGTCAACTACAGTGTATAATCCTTTAGGAAGCTTAGATGCATATGCACTTAAGCCTATATTGTCAGCAAGCTGTTGGGCCGTTAGTCTGTGTTCAGGGTTGAACCTAGCGATATTATCTAAAATGGTTCCTGGAAGCAATGAAGCATTAAGTGGTACATACTCAATGATGTTGTTTAAACTTTCGCGGTTAAAGAATTCTAAGTTGTATTCATCGAGCATTATTTTCCCAATTGGTGGCTTTCTTAGTGCACACATCATTTCAGCCAATACTGAAAGTGATATGAAGTTAGGTCCAGTTACAGCAACAATTTCATTGGCTTTGATATCTAGATTTACGCCAAGAACAGAGTCATCTTCACCGAGGCCATAATTGTAGCAAAGCCCATTGACTGTTAAATTTCCTCTAATGCTAGCAGGATCGAGGTAATCTTCTGAAATACTAGACTCAAAGCTCATCAAGTGGTTAACTTTTTTACTGGCAATTTCTATCTCACCATATCTGATCCAGTGTGATCCAAGGCTTTGAAATGACTGAATTGCTCTGCTGCTTAGTAGCATTGAGGTAACAAGCACACCAATAGTTGTGGAGCGATTGATAACATCTGGAGCACCAATAATGAGACAGCCCAGTATAGTGAGCTGGCTTATCATTACCTGCAAATCTGCAGGTAAATTTCTTGAAATATTTGCCCAAAAGTCACTTTTGCTTAATTTGAACTGTTCTTGTTCAAAGCTTCTTAACATGCGTTCTTCGAGTGAAAAAGCCTTGATGAAATGAACTTTTTTGATCGATTCGATTATGAAATCCATGCAGTTATTGGAATCTTTTTTTTGACGGTGGTGTAAATATCTGTAAGTGGGTCTAAAAAAAATGGTTATGATAGCCATCGAACTGAGAATCCATATAAGAAAATGGCCAACCTTAGGAAAAATGATCCAAACCGTGAACAAATATAAAATTGCAAAGGGAAAATCAATCAGTGAAACTAGAATCTTTTTACAATATGCTGTTGAAATTATATTGATTGCACTCAGATTGTCCATTAAAGTATTAAGATTTTCTTTTTCGGTTTCTTCTAAGGGGGCCCTAAGAACTTTTTCAAAACATTGATTGGAAATACTATATTCATAGCGCATACTTAGCCCCGAACCAATTTTTTCTCTGATAATTTTTAAAATTGTTTCAAATAAAATTGCTATGCTAGCTCCTAGGGCCAGCCACATCAGTGAGCCGGTGGCATGATATGGTATAATTCTGTCGTACACTTGCATGACTGTTAATGGGACTGCCAGTCCGGCAATATTGATCAGCGCTGACGCTACAATTAAATCTAAGCTATAGGTAGCACTGTTTCCAAGAGAATGAAAAAATCCAACTTTGATAATGTTATTGCGGCTGCCTCTCATTGCTCTTTTCCATGACCTAAATATTTCTTAAGTTTCCTGAGATTTAACATTCCAGAAATTGCTAGGATTTCGATCGCCGTATTTGCCTGTTTAATTGTAATTTCGGAAAGTTTTTGAGCTGAATCGAATAGTACCTCTTGTGCTTGCAATACTTCGGTTGTGGAGACTGATCCAACTTTAAACTGAATCTTTCGATTCTGGAGAATCTTCATGTAGGCTGAATTAGCTTGAGCAACAATATTTTTATGTTTCAATGCAAATTGGTACTTATCCAGAGCCAGCTTGAGGAGGCTTGTTGATTTTTTATTAAAATTATTATGCAGTATTTGCGAGGACTGGGCCCTCAGTATAGCAGACTCGGTTCTTGAATTGACTCTTCCACCTTGATAAATATCATAGTCGAGCTGAAGGCCTATTGCCCCTCTTCTACGGTCTAAATCAAGCTGGGTGGACTCTAAGCTAGCAAATGCTCCAATCCTTGGGTAAGACTTCGCTTTTTCCTGATTAACAGATGCCAGTTCTAGTTGCGCCCTAGCTTCTAAGATCAGGGATTGAGGGTGTTTCGCTATAATTCCTTCTAAATCCTTAAAATCTTTTGCTTCAAACTTAATATTTGGTGCGTTAAGTTTATTTTTAATCTGTAAGTTGCTAGATAGTTCGAGTTGTCTTACAGCTGTTTGATAATCTTCTTGAGCGAGCATCAGATTTGCTTGCACGGTTTTTTGTCTGGCTCTCACGAGGTCAACATCGATGCTAGTAGTCCTACCAAGTTGGTTTTTCTTTTCCGAGATCAGTAGATGTTCTTCAATAAAATCCTTTTGAATCAGGATATTTTTTAATATTTTCTGAAGTTCTAATGCTGTTAAATAGTTGTTTATGATCGATTTTATAGATTCTTGCAATGCGAGCTTGTATGCAAGTTTATCAAGATCGTATTTTGACTTTGCTATTTTTATCCCTGCGCCAATAGATTTATCAAAAAGTGGTTGTGTTAAAGTGAGAGAAATATCGATGGTATTTGCATTGTTTTTTGTGTCAAATCTATAGTTATGGGCAGCTATTGAATTTAAATCAACGCTTGGAAAGTACCTGCTATTTTCAGCAGATAGATCCCATTTACTGGCCTCGTTTAAAACCTTTCTAGATTTAATCATCGGATCGGACTTAACTCCAGCATGAATAAAATCCATCAGTGTCTGCTCGCTGAAAGCATTAGAAGCAGACAGAAAAATGAAGATTGTAAAAACCAAGTTCCACATTTTTAGCAAATATCTATTAGATTTAAGTAACATTTTTAAGCACTAAATTTAGTTTTTCCGAATTTTATTTCGTATAAGCTTTTTACTTTGTTAACTAACTCATTTAATTGATACGGCTTAGCAATGAATTCGTCAGCCCCGAGCTCGATGGCAGCAATTCTATCTTTGTCGTAACTTCTTGAAGATCCAACGATAATGATGATATCGCTAAATCTGTCTTGCGACCTTATCTTACTAAGCACCTCGAAGCCATTAACCTGTGGCATGAGAATATCTAGAATCACAAAACTTGGATTTAGCCTTAGAAGGTCTTGCATTGCTGTGCTGGGATCTGTGATGCCATGAACCTTTATTCCATGTTTTTTAAATGCTGCCTTTACAATTAAATGGGTGGTTTCATCGTCATCAATGACTAACAAGGATCTTTCTTCCTGGGTAATCTTTTGTTCTAACTTAGGTTTTTTATTGATGAGAGTATCTATCTCTGTCTGTACAGCATCCTGGGGTTTTGGCTCATTTTTTGGAAGTGCTATTTTTTTGTTATTTTCCATATTTATATGTGTTTTGGCGACTTCGTTTGCTAAATCCGGTGCTTTGGAAAGCTCAAGGAGGTTTTTTTGGATAAATATAAAGCGGTTGTACAATCTTCCAAGAAGGATCTTTGAATTAGGAGAATGAATTTCCCTAGTTAATTCTTGAAAATCGTGTTGAATGGATTTTAGTTCGTCAAGAACCTTACCAATGTAGCTAGTTTCTTCTTTCTGGTTCATACCAGTGAAACCTTCCAATTTTAGCATAATTTTATTTTCTTCGACTACTTAGTGCCTGATTGGAAACACACCGCCGCCTTTGTATGTAAGGCTTAGAGCACTATAATCTTTAGCGAATTTCCCCAGTTTCTCTAAAAAGGCTATAATTGTCGGAAAATCAAAAGATCTTGGGGGTGCCCATGCGC
>JBGCDR010000389.1:0-5657 GCA_045105515.1 Oligoflexales bacterium | reverse complement strand
ACTTAAGATTTTTCTCTTATTAGCTCTTAAACACATCTTAGGAAGGGGAATTTTGATGAAAATATTTTTTTCAAGCACAAATTTGTTTTGAATTCTGGACGGCAAGATTATTTTTGCATTTTCTTATTGAATTCAAGAGAGCATCAACTAATTTGAAAAAAAAATCACTTGCCAATAATAGATGGTTAGTCATTTTTTGGTCCAGTTTTAGGGATCCTTCACTAATGTCTACCAAAGACTGTTCGAAAACATGGGCGAAAGAGCTAAACTGTTTAAAACCTACGGTTATTGCTCCACCATTTAAGGTATGCACATAGCGGATCGCATCTTCTATTAAGACATGATTATCCACATCTTCAGAAAGCTTTGTGAGCACAACTTCCAGCTTCTCTGTGATATCTTCTGCTTCAGCTAAAAACTCACCTTTTAAAAAGCATTCAAAATCTTCTTGTTCCTTTTCTTCCATCTTTGATCTTTCTCAGCCATTGGGATTAGCATTAATGATACCAGTCATCGGAAGTTAAACTATTTTCTTAAGTAATTTTCGACACTTGATATAGACTGGCGAAAATTAAGTGGAAAAAAAATATCTATACATTAATCAGATGACAATAGCTCCCACTGTAAGTAGCCATTGTGTCTATTTTAAGCATGATCATGGTAAACTTAATCAATACTTAAGCTCCCCAGGGATAGAGTATGACAATTGATTCCCAGTTCTTTTTGGCAGATGGAAGTAAAATTCCAGGAACGATAGAAATTCAAGAAACTGCTTTAGTTCTTAAGGCAGAGGACATTGTTGAACAATGGTATCACACCCTTATTAAATCTAGAATCGGAGGAGCTGGGAATAAGCTTATCTTTTTAAGTATTCCGTCTACGCAGCAGATAAGCTCCCTATATTTTGAACGATCTTCTGAAAACTTAGCCAAATTATCCAAGCTAGACTATTCAGTATACAAGCAAATATACAATCAAGATCGCAGGGAAAAGAATCGGTTCCGCCTGTCTCTAGTAGCCGTACTTGCTTGCCTCATTTTTTTAAGTTCCTTGTTAATCTTGGCATGGAATCCTTTATTTAATAAATTGGTTGAAAAGTTTCCTTATTCATTAGAACAGCAGATAGGAATTCAGATCATCGATGCTATCTTGCCTAAGGAAAAGTCATTAAAACATGCTGAAATCCAGCAGATCTTAGAACAACAAATTCGACCTATTATTGAACAAATGCCCGAGGGTATGAAAGACATCAAAATCCATTTATCGCAAGAAAATCAGGTGAATGCCTTCGCTTTACTAGGTGGACACATCATTTTTAATCGGGGTTTGCTATTAAAAGCCACTTCTATAGAAGAAGTACTAGGGGTTGCTGCTCATGAAATTGCTCATATTCGCCTACGCCATTCAATACAAACATTGATACACAGCCTAGGACTATTTGTTGTCTTTGACATCTTATTTGGAGATTTAAGCGGCACAATTGCTATAGTAATTGAAAACAGCAATTTGCTTCTACAACGAGGTTTTTCTCGTTCTTTTGAACTTGAAGCTGACCAATATGCTTATAATATGCTGCTAAAATCTCAAATTTCACCACAAGGTATGGTCAGTTTTTCTCGCAGACTAGATCAGGAAGCAATGAAGAATGATAGCAACAGAATTCAAGATTCCCTCTCCTTTCTCTCCACTCACCCAGCAACAAGAGAAAGAATTGAAAGGCTTGAGATGCTAATAAGTAAAGAAAATAAGAGAATACCATTGATCGATTTTGATTATAAGAAATTCAAAACGCAAATCCCTAAACCATGAGAAAGGTACATGGATGAAATATGAAATTAAGGGTGGGAATTCCTTCTCCTACATTGAAGCTCAACTAGACCCAAAAGAAAGCCTACTTACTGAATCAGGTGCAATGGCAAGTATGGATAAAGGTTTAAACTTAAGATCTAAAATGAACGGGGGATTCCTTTCCGGCTTACTGATCAAATTTCTTGGAAAAGAGTCTTTCTTCGTCAATACATTTACCAATGAAAGTACAAAGCCTCAGAACATTATAATTACTAAAAACACACCAGGCCAGATTGGTTGTATGCATTTAAAGGACGAAGATTTATTCATACAGCCAGGGGCGTTTATTGCCGCAACCAACGGAATTACGTTTAAATTGCGATGGGCCGGATTCGCATCATTTTTTGCGAAGGAAGGTTTATTTCGGCTTAAAATTTCAGGTAATGGATTGGTTTGGATCGGAGCCTTTGGTGCAATTGTTGAAAGAAAAATCAATGGAACTTACCTCGTAGATACTGGCCATCTCCTTTCTTATCAAAAAGGCATTCAGCTTAAGCTACAGTTAGCTGGTGGTATCTTTTCAAGTTTTTTTGGAGGAGAAGGTTTCGTTTTAAATTTAAAAGGCAAAGGAAGAATCACCTTGCAGACAAGAAGCCTCGGTGGCCTTGCTGGGTGGCTAAACCCAAGATTTTAGGAGCAATATGGAAACTCTTATAGCCCTAGGGCCCTCAAACACAGTCGCCGAAGTTCGTTTACGCTACGGTGAGACCTGTACGACAGAAGCCGGAGCCATGATCGCTATGAGTCCAGATCTTTCAATCGAAACATCTACACATAAAAAAAACAAAGGAGGAATAGGCAAAGCTCTCAAAAGACTGTTTGCGGGTGAAAGTTTCTTTATGAACCATTATACAGCTCAAAAAGATGCTAGACTTTTTTTAGCTCCCACATTGAGTGGAGATATTTTTCAGTACCCGTTGTCCGGTGGTAAAATTATCATTCAGAGTGGTTCATTCCTTGCCTGTGAAGAGAAGGTGGATATTGACACTGGTTGGCAAGGCTTTCAGTCAATTTTTTCAGGTGAAAGTTTATTCTGGTTAGAAGCAAGCGGGCAAGGTAAAGTTTTAGTTTCTGCTTTTGGATCTATTTATTGTGTTGAAGTTGAAGATAATTACATCGTTGATACTGGACATATTGTTGCTTTTGAAGACAGCCTAAAATTCAATCTCTCAAAAGCTGGATCTAGCTGGCTCCATTCAATTGCGGGAGGAGAAGGTATTGTTTGTCGCTTTACAGGTAAGGGTAAGGTCTGGTGCCAGAGTCATAACCCCTCTAGCTTTGGATTTGCTCTGCAGCCTCACTTAAAAACAAGGTAATGGTAAGCAAAAAAAGGAATAGGATGAGTCATTATCAATACAACATAGAATGTTCCCCTGATTACGCCCTCCTAAATGTCCATATACCAGAAAACCAAATTCTTAAGGTTGAAGCCTCAGCTATGGCATCAATGGATGAACATATCAGTATGAAAACAAAAATGAAAGGAGGACTCACTCGACTTCTTAGTCGCGAATCCATTTTCATTAATGAGTTTACAGCTCAAGGCGGCCAAGGAGTAATTTCTATTGCTCCAGGGCCAGCTGGAGACATCAAGTATTACTCTTTGTCTGATAGTGGTCCTATTTTTCTAACTGGCTCCTCTTACGTTGCATCAACGCCAAATGTTCAAATAGATACGAAGTTTCAAGGAATCGTCAAAGGATTTTTTTCGGGTGAATCCTTGTTTTTAATGCGCTGCTCCGGTTCTGGAGACTTGTGGTTTAACACCTTTGGAGGAATATTTTCTGTAGAAATTGAAGATGAGTATATCGTTGATACGGGTCACATAGTTGCTTTTACAGAAGGCTTAGACTATGAAGTAGGTCGAATTGGAGGGTATAAGTCTTTATTTTTCTCGGGAGAAGGATTCATATGCCGGTTCAAAGGCAAAGGAAAAATATGGATTCAAACTAGAAATCCACTAGGACTAATCAATTGGGCGCATGGATTCAGGGTCCAACAATCAAACTCTTGAGCAAAAGGTAATCTAGCCATTCTTAGATTACCTTTAGTGAGTCTCCTTATAAGATGTTTCAGATATACATTTCAACTCTCTTAACATCTGATTCTGAATATTGATGAGTGGTTGTTTTACAAACGAAAAATTCAAACCAAGATCCATAAATAATCCAGAAAGAATACATCTATGACTAAAGATAACTTCCGATTTTGAAACTTCTTCAATAGTAAAAATATGCTGACCAAAAGAAAATACTGCTAGTATCCACGGAACTTTTCCGGACCAACTTATTACTTTATTTGGGGTTTTGTCATCTACTTTCATGGGCAAGGAAGATAAAGTGGACCAACTATATAGACAAGCTCCCAAAAATATCCTTTTTTAAGATCACCCCAAATTTTTTTAATGAATGGATTCCAGTCTGGATAAGCTGAAGTATCAGTGAATTGCTTCCATACAAGTTCTTTCGGTGCTTTGATTTTAATGTTAGTTATGATTTGCTGCATTTTTTCTCCTGAAACTTTCCCATTGTGAAATTCTCCCGATGTTTAAAAGTTTAAAATCAAAGTAGAATGTCTAGCAAGCATTTTAAAATTTTTTTAAAATACCGATAAGTTAGTGTAAAAAACTCGTATGAACAAATCGGATGAACTAGATTTTGAAAAAACTGCAGTTTAGTCTCTATTATGTTTTTTTTTCTATACTTCAGTCTCAAAATATTTTTGCAGATGTCCTTGAGGTAAGTCCTAAATTCGAGAGCCAGAACATCGGTACGTACATCAATTATATGATTGATGGCTCTTTATCCATTTCTTATGAAGATGCTAAAAAAAATGCCGCAAATGGAGCCTACATAAGAAGTTTATCTGATTCAAAAGGATTTGGAGTTGGCAGAAACAGTCTTTGGATGTTTTTTGATGTTAGAAGCATGGACAATAATGTATCAAAACTATATTTAATTAGTCAGATACCTTTATACGAAGCAATTCTATATTATGAACAAAATGGAAAAATCATTGAGAAAAAATCAGGATTTAAACACCCTCACACCGAGTGGGATATTAGTCACAATCGCGTTGTTTTTAATTTAGACTTACCCTCTGAAGGTGAAACAAGGCGCTTTTTTATAAGGATAGAAACGGACGGAGTACTTGCATTTGACTGGATTATGGCAAATTTTAACCAAACTAACTTGCTAATAACACATGGAAAATTCATGTTAGGTGCCTTTCTTGGACTCATTGTTATAATGATTTTCTACAATTTATTCTTATTCTTCTCGGTCCGAGAAATTTCATACCTCTACTACATTATGTATCTGCTTTTCTTTTTTATGCTGACCTTTGGAATTGATGGGCTTAGTCTTCAGTATTTATGGCCAGAATCTGTGGAATGGAACCTCAGAAGTTTTACTTTTTTTGCTGCTTTATCAAGCATTTTTTCCACACTTTTTGCAAGATCTTTTTTAAAATTACCAAAAATATCAAAAAAGATTAACTGGTTTTCTATATTTCTAGTCATTCTCTTCTCAATTCATTGGGTTTTATGCATATTCATTAGCATAGATGCTAACAATGAAAGAGGGAATATCTTAGGTGCAGTCCAATTGCTATCTCTCGTTTTTTTTGGAGTGTATAGTTTAGCAAAAGGCCAAAAGCAAGCTCGATTTTTTTCTTGAATTCAATAAGAAAATGCAAAAATAATCTTGCCGTCCAGAATTCAAAACAAATTTGTGCTTGAAAAAAATATTTTCATCAAAATTCCCCTTCCTAAGATGTGTTTAAGAGCTAATAAGAGAAAAATCTTAAGT
>JBGCDR010000388.1:0-2521 GCA_045105515.1 Oligoflexales bacterium | reverse complement strand
CAAAATGATAATGGAGAAGAAAAAACAGCGGCTGTATAATCTCTTAATCTTTTGATTTCAAAACATTATTTTTGTCAGATATAGGACTTACAGTTTAGCTGAGAGCTTAAGTTACATGTTCGCCGAAGGCCTAACTTGAGGGATTTTTCTCACACTATTGTTTTTTCTTATTTCATCCTGTGGAATGGGCGTCCTAAATTTTAAAGAGAGATCATCGGTGGTGCGAAATTCTAGTGATGCTTCAAGGACAGAATCTGGGTCAGAAAGTGTCGAAATAATCGTGACTTTTCCTCTACCTAAAGAAGTGGAAGGGGAGTCTATTGATCCAGGAGCAGCTGATGCTACAGCATCTACTCCGACTTCAATTGACAAGACAAAAGTTGACAACGAACTTACAAACTCAGAAAATCAAGAAAGCTCGGGGATATACGATTATACCATAGACTTTCAGATTCCTGAAGATCCAAAGGTCGATATTTTGTTAGTTGTCGATAGCTCAACTAGCATGGCACCAGCACAGGATAGCTTAGCAGACAATTTTGAAATGTTTATCACAGAGATAAACAATTCCAGCTTAGATTTTCAAATCGCGATCACCAGCATGGACATATGTGATTCAAACTTTCCTAGCGCTGATACAAATAATCCATGTCCTGTAGATAGCAGTCTGAGCGAATTTGGTCTAGAAGCTGATCACTTGCGGGGAGATTTTGTTGGAGAAGTTGGGAAAGAGATACTGAAACGGGGAGACTCAGATCTTCTTGACACCTTCAAAACAGCTGTAAAAGTTGGGAACACTGGCTCTGATTTTGAACATGGTTTAAAGGCGATTGAACTAGCTGTAGGAAAGGATCAGGACGGTACGAATCCGAGTCTTATTCGCGAAGACTCTTTCCTCTCTATCATCGTTGTTTCAGATGATGATGGAATTGGCTTAGGTATACCTGACCCTTATAAGGGTGATGCAATATTTAATCAACTTATGGGTGGAACCTTTGAATATACTTTTTCTGAACTTGATAGTTATTTATATTTAGTTAAACCAAAAAAGAATTACTCAATTTCAGCTATAACTGTTTTACAGGCAGGGGATTACGGAACTGAGGATGCGGAATGCCAAACTACCATGGATTATGTTCTTCAGACAGGGGATGTGTATTTAGATGCAGCAAATCAAACTGGTGGGGTAATCAAGGATATTTGCGACACTAATTGGGGGGATAATTTACAGTCCATTGGTATAGACCTTCATCGCCAGGTAATGCAGATTCCATTGAATGCAGTTCCAATAATAGACTCAGAAATTAAGGTCTTTGTTGATAGTATTTTGTTTGATCATTGGACTTTTGTGGAGCAAACAAACTCAATAAAATTTGACAGCGACAACATTCCGGCTGCATTTTCAGATGTTAGAATTGAATTTCAAAGTTTAGAAATTCCACTGCCATAGACTTGTAATACTAAACTTCTCTGCTAAATATATTCCATAGATTAAATATAATAGATATGTATTGCTACAAATTTGCAATGAATCTCTTGTCTTATCAAAATTTGTCATAAAGATTATAAATAATTCTACCAATTCCGAAACGTTCCCTGCCAGTTATGTATGGCAAATTAGAGGAAAATCACTTTATTACGAATGTTAATCTATAGTGGCTTTTGCCATTTGCTGATCTAATTCCTCATAATTTAAAAAATTATTGTTTTGCAGATCGTGCAAAAATCGGTATCGCATTGTCAAAATTCGGAGGTGTTATATGAATGTTTTTCTAAAAACAAAGAAACTAGTTTCAAAATTTACTTTATTGTCGCTGATAGTTATGAATTTTATCTTTCTTTTAAGTTGCGGATCTGAGCTTGAAAATGTGAACAATAGGACTTCGAGTGAAAAAAGGGAATCATCTATAAACTTAGCAAATGTACCAAAAGTAGAATATGCTCCAGAACCAGAGAATGAAAAAGAATGTAGCCTGAGGATAAATCCATTTAATAAACAAACTTCGATGAAATGTGGTGAAAAATACGATGCACTACCTTTCCCTAAGATAAAAATTGAAGTTATTGCAGACCTTAATGATCTATGTGAAGCAGATACGATCACTCACTTAAGAATCGGATTAGATGCAAATCAAAACCTTGAACTCGATAATGAAGAAGTAACCCATAATGAGTATCATTGTGATCCCACCAGTATTATCCCTCCTGCTTACCTGATGCTTAAAGAAGAGCTTAGCTCCCCATCTCAATGTGAATCCGGTAGTGGTTTTGTTCTGAAAAGTGGACTAGATCTTAATAGAAATAACATTTTAGATGAAGATGAACTAGAAATTGATCAAACTATTTGCGATGGTTCTTCTGGCGAGCAGGGAGAACAAGGTGAGCGAGCACTGACTGAACTCTAAAAACTCGTCATACAAGCCGAAGACATATTAAAAATCAATTTTCGCACAGATTAGGTATTATGCTGAATTTACATATGAATTCAGGAAATCTGTGGGCATGAAACTAAAAAATATCA
>JBGCDR010000387.1:0-4912 GCA_045105515.1 Oligoflexales bacterium | reverse complement strand
TTAATTGACTAGCTTCAAGATGACTTAATTGACTAGCTTCAAGATGACTTAATTGACTAGCTTCAAGATGACTTAATTGACTAGCTTCAAGATGACTTAATTGACTAGCTTCAAGATGACTTAATTGACTAGCTTCGGGATGGCTTAATTGATGGGCTTCGGGATGACTTAATTGACTAGCTTCAAAATGACTTAATTGACTAGCTTCAAGATGACTTAATTGACTAGCTTCAAGATGTCTTAATTGACTAGCTTCAAGATGTCTTATTGACTAGCTTCAAGATGACTTTTTTTCTGTCATCCCGAAGCCTGTCGAGGGATCTCTTATAATTTTAAACTGAAGTCAACTACGGATAACAAAGGGATCTCTCAGCCATACTAAAACCCACAAGGAGAACCGTAAACAATCTAGACCAACACCTCAATGACGGAAAAGAAATAACTGTTTCTATTACCGGGCTGAGGATCAAGCACTTTTGGCAAGTATTCCGATTTTTCAAGCACGCAATCCCTTCCAAATCCCAAGCAGAAAAAGCTCCTGGCAACTTATATGTAGCAGTTAAAAAAATCAATGGGGTCCAGCATACTATGACCGCATGGGACTCGAAAAAATCATTGCTAGCTTATGTCCATTCCCCAACACATAGTAACGCCATCAAAATATTTCATGAAATTGCAGAAGGCAAGACCTGTCATCTTAAAATGAACCACCTGCCTACCTGGGAAGAAGCGTTAAAAATTTGGGCAAAACAAGGAAGGATGTACCAATAAATTCAAAATTTGAAAAGTCAAATTTATTGAATGTAACTTTGGGCTTGAATCTAGCTTATCTCTGTCAACACAGATTAAGTCAATTACTACAGTTTTGTTAATTGTGAGAGGGAACCTCGAAATAAATCGGGACAAATTCGCTGAACAAAATGTGGTGATTTTTGAGCAGAAGGGTCAAGAGCTAAGTTTTAATTTGTCTTCCGATTTCAAGGGTTTACTTCTAAATGGAGAGCCAATCGGTGAGCCTGCAGTTGCCTATGGTCCCTTTGTTATAGATACAGAACAGGAAATCATGGGCGCGATTAATGATTATAGAAATGGAAAAATGGGTAAACTTTAATTAGTCGTATTCTCTCTTATTGAGAGATTTGAAGAATTCAAACGCATCAATTCTTTTATTCATAATCCACAGAAATTTTTATGTATTGTATATGCAGCGCTTTTATTCTGACATTACTATGACCTGCTTCGACTATATTACCGAGTATGACTCTACAAATCCATGCCAGAGCTAGTTTTAGATCTGATAATTGAATTTTATTAGCCTTGAATTAGCAAGGCCCGATGAAATTTCATATGTCGATGGACAAACTCTAATCCTTGAATCCCACTTCTTATTGGTTGAGGACAAATATCTATTTTTAAGAGAAATAAATTCAATATCTAAAGAATCATTAGTATCTTTTCTTTGTAATTTAAGGCTTATAATCATCTCATGGATCGAATCACTTGCAGGCAAGTTAATTGGGCTTATGGGTATTGTGTAACCCTTAAACAAAAGTGGAATTATATCTACAAAATTCTGTTTAATTTTTGTTATTCTAACTTCTTCAATACGAAAAGCTAAAACCCATCGTCCAACTCCAAATCTCGCCTTAGATAAAGGATTATTAAGAAGAACAATACGACCATTGATAAAGATATCTTTTTTACCAATTAATGGAAAAACTTTTGTAGTGATTTTTAAACTGTTTTTGATACTAGGACTAGTCATCCAATATCGATCTAATGTATCTTGCTCACTCTGTGAATTTTCAAGATTCATTGAAATAGAATCTGCCCAACCTGAAATCCTCAATGACTCTTTAAATTTTTCGATAGTTAAGGTATCGGTAAGATTCAGGGTATGTTTTTTACTTCTACAAGTACTATTCTTACATTGAGGTGACGGCCGTATGATATTGGTTTCTAAAGAACTATTTGTTCTCAACCAATACTGAGGAGCAAACGGTGTCCGCCCTAAGCGTGCTTCTTCGAAACATTCCGATCGATCACAAGCGTTGAGAGTTGTTCCTAAGCGATCGAAGGGATAGAGGTACCACAGTAATTTATTGTTATGAACAATGGCGTTTGTTAGAGTTTCGTCTCTAATTTGATATAAATGCCTACCAAAGCTTGGTGGAGGTAGACGATTGACAAAATCTTTATTAGAAATACCGGAATCTAGAATCATGAGCAACCCAATACAACCTAGACCTATGTGCGTAATCGTTTTTAACTTGCCACCTGGTACCGACTTTAAAGAAGAAATGGCTATTACAAATATCCCTTGGGGAATCAAAATATAGAGATAACGTTCAAAGATTCCTGCTCCAGACAGCCAAAGCCCAACTACATGCAAGATAAAAGGAAAATTAAATAGAAACAAAACCACACTAAGTTGATAATTTTTTCCAGACTTTCTGTATTGGATATAGGTAAAGAAAAGAAAAAAGCTAAGAATCAGAAAAAAACAGATAGCGAAATAATAATTTTGAAAAATATCGCCTATTTTTCCGACCCAAAGGATTCCTTTTTGCCACAACGTCGAATCAGTTCGTTTTCCTAAAGCTTTAAACCAGAGCAGAGGAGCAAGTTTTTCAGGGTTTGCAAGTGTATAACAAGTGCCAACAATCATCCACCACTTAGTAGTATAAAAAAAATCTTTAATACCATTTTTGATTCCAGCTATTCCTCCTTTTAGGTACCAAAATCCTACTAGCATGGGGGACCACATAAGCGATGATAATTTAAAGAGAGATGCTATAGCAAAATAGTGATAGGAAGTAGTTAAATGATTTCTTGATTGATCTCCAGAATGTTTTATAGCTCGGTATAAACTTCTCGCAAATAGAACCAGAAATAATAAGAGAAAAGGGTCAGTGAATGATGAAACATGATAGAAAATCATGAAAGGGGATAATAATATACCAAGTGCAAATAAGAACATAGCTAAGCTGGTAATAATATTTTCGCCCATTTCGACTATCATAGTTAAGATCACGTAAATAGTATACACACTACAAACTAATGCAGCTAGACGAAAGCCAACTTGGTTTTCACCCCCTATCAAAATTCCTAGAGCAAGCATAATTGGTGTAGCAAAAAATTTATCAAACCAGAATTTTGATAAAAACAAATCTCCGTTCAGAATTCTTTGGGTTGCACCAATATACAGGCTTTCATCCATATGCATAGAGGGATAAAATAGCCTTGGTATGCTGAGAAAAATAAGAAAGGCGGCAGCAAAAGCACATAATATTTTTTCCATAATTCGCGGACTAAAAAGAAAATGAGGAAATAATTTGACCTTCTGTAACTTTTTCATTGTCTTATCCTATCTCACCTCCATAAGGGTGACAAAGCATTTAAGATTGTTAACTTGAATTATATCTATAAACAAAAGAATAATACAAAACACAATTATTTCAAAGGAGTTCATGAAGGTAATAACCTGCTCAACTTAAGAACATTCACCTTGTTGTTTTCATTATGATAAAATTAAATACCTTGTAGGATATCGTAAAGATGAATGTTAAAAATATTTAATACATGATCCAATTCGCCTAAGCCTTGCTAAGATCACTTTAAACCTCAATAACTTGAATATCAAATTATTGAGCTACAATCATAGGAATGAGATATGTATGAAATTGAGCTTGTAATTCCTTGCTTTAATGAACAAAACAGATTGGATACGAATGCTTTTAAAACGTTTGCTCAGAACAATGAAAATGTCCTGATCACTTTTATCAACGACGGTAGCACTGATTCTACATTAGAAATATTGAGAAGACTTAGTGCTGAAATAAAGAATATTGAATTTCACAGTTTGGCTGAAAACTCTGGTAAATCTGAAGCTGTTAGATGTGGCATGAATAGGGCAATTTCTAAGCCGAATTCCTGTAAATTAATTGGTTTTTGGGATGCAGACTTAGCTACCAAATTGGAGGAGTTAAAAGATTTTATAAGCTATTTCGATTCTAAGCCATCACTTGTGATGGTTATTGGCGCACGTGTTAAATTGATGGGAAGAGACATTGAAAGAAATCTGTTTCGGCATTATCTGGGTAGGGTGCTTGCAAGCTTCGCTTCTATTATCTTAAAGATGCCAATCTATGATACTCAGTGTGGCAGCAAGGTATTTAAAAATAATGATGATCTAAGGCAAGCTCTGGTCATAGCATTTAAAAGTAGGTGGGTGTTTGATGTTGAACTGATCAAGCGAATGTATATGAAGGATCAAGAATTTCCCACAAAGATCATTGAGCACCCTCTCAATGCTTGGGCAGATGTAGGAAATTCAAAACTAAAGTATTCAGATATGATCGTAGCTCTATTTGATTTGATTAGAATAGCTATGATTAGTCCGAAAAAAAGGTTGACTTAAAGGTCAATAGTATTAATTTATTGAATGACAATAATAAAATTAATCTATCGGTTTCTGAAGAAAATATATGAGGTGCTAAAATGCGGCGATCCTCTCTTCATTTAAAAGAATTTAACTTGATTTTAGACATCTATTTCATTCTCTAATCCAGTCTCTTTTAATACCATTTCAGGATAGGAACTATTTAAAAAATCCTTTAAGGGCTGATCCAGATTTAAATGAATATTTTTAACAATGTGCATAAACTTTCTTAGCAAGGAGTTCACTTCTTCAGTAGTAAATTTAGCCTCTTGATACCCACAATGTCCCTGTAGGCCATTGCTAGGATTAAAATAAAGATCTACATAAATAGTGCCTGATTGGAAACACACCGCCGCTTTTGTATGTAAGGCTTAGAGCACTATAATCTTTAGCGAATTTCCCCAGTTTCTCTAAAAAGGATATAATTGTCGGAAAATCAAAAGATCTTGGGGGTGCCCATGCGCGCAACAT
>JBGCDR010000386.1:0-4755 GCA_045105515.1 Oligoflexales bacterium | reverse complement strand
ACGCAGCTTCTTCAAAGTTAAGAGTCAGAATTGATAAGCTTCGTGATGAAATAGGTTACGCAGCAGCAGGTCTTTGGAACTATAAAATAACATAAATTAAGCTACCAAAGGGTTTTATCAATTGTTAGACAACTCTAATCTGGTGAGATCAACTTTTACAAATGCCCAGTATGTCCTAACCAAGCCTGTTTATTACCAAGGATTAAGATATGTATAAATCGATCGCAATTATTCTCGTACTAATTTTATTCGTATCTTGCAAGATTAGTGAAAAATATTTGGAAATAAGAAAAATAAATAATTTAAATCCGCAGTCTCCCTTAGTTTTTAACGATATTAGCATTGAATTGGAGAAATTAAATATTGCAGGTTTGCAGTTGCCGAGGTTTGCTCTAACGTCGAAAATTGAACCTCATCACTATGAGTATGAAATATGCTCTGACACTCCAAAAGCTTCATGTGCAAAAGGAAAATACTATTGGGGTTCAAAAATCATACCTGGCTTAGATAGTGGAAACTACTTATTTAAGGCTAAAGCGTGCTTTCGATCAAGAAGGCAAAAACAGCCGTTATGCTCGGCGGAAGTGTCTACGAAATTTACGCAAGATAGGCACGAAAACAAGGTCTTGTTTGAGCTCGTAAATATGCAGAAAGATTTATCTGATATGATTCGCGAAAAAGCTCGTGACTCGCATATTTTATTTGCTGAACATTACGAATCTGAGAAGGAAAAAATGGTGAATATACATTTTTTCAATATGTTAGTCATGAATCATCTAAATTTAGGTTCTCAGGTTAGCGGAGAATTGTTAAATTCCTATGCATTCTTACTGCACTATGAAAGGCAGATAGAGAAATCGAAGCTAGAGCATAGCGAAAAAAATCCTGAAAACCTTGAATCTGAAAACAGCTCGGGAGAAAAGCTCCAAGAAGTAGCAGATCCGCCAATAGAGGAAAAAAAAGAAGGGGCTGAGTCTGATCTTATTGAAACCGAAGATCAGAAAAAGGAACAAGTAGATGAACAGAAAAAAGATCAAGAAGATGGAGAAAATGATGTCCAAACCGACCAGAACAAACAATCTACTCCTATAGATCAGAGTGATTCTGATGAGATTCAATCAATTATAGATCGCATTGAAGACCTAGAGAAAACTCCCAATGGAGTTTATCCTTCAGGAGCTATTTTACTGTCAATAGCTAGCGCAGCTGTTTTAACAGGTATTATTACAGCTTCGTTAAGTACTGCAAGTCTTTTGTTTTCGCCTACCGTAGTAAATGGTATGGAGGTAAATATTAAATCTGGTATTGATCGCTTGGCTGATTCTATGAGCGAGGGTAGCTCTACAATTCCTTCTAAAGATATCGATAGCAGCTTAAAGAATCTTGAATCAAGCTATAAATCTTTACAGGAGGATGTGAATAAATACTTAGAAATTCTTGATGAAGGATTGAGTAAGGAAAGAATGGAACCTCTTTTGGATCTCGTGGGCAAAAAGGTGAGGGCCATAGCTCATGAACCCTTACGTTATGTGAGTCCAATGCGTCCTGAAGAGATAGCTGGACAAGAATTTCTTGAATACCCGGAAGCTGGGAAGCAAAAAATAGTTATTGAAAATGACTACTTTGTGCTGCGGGGAAACCAGCCAATTGAGATTAGGTTTATTCAATATCCTAAGCTCGAACACACTCGTGTTTTTCGCTATATTGTACAAAAAGACCCTGCATTGATCCCTAAATTAGATGAAATAGGAAAAAATAAAATTGATCTTAAGGGAGAAGCGCTTAAAGATGAAACAATTTTAGATAAAAATGCGGTTACTTTTAATGGTAAAAAATATGTCAAGATAAATGGATCCTGGTGTTTTGAAGACAAGGTGTATCAAATACAAGGGGAAGCTGTTTTTCTTGAGAGAAAAAACGGACTAACCTACCCTCTACCAGAACAACTTGATCGCTTCCCGAAACTACATCCTGAAACCGTTAAAGCACTGAATGCGCGTCAGGCAATTTTGGCGAGAAATATTCAGAAGGATCAGCCAGGAACTGCTAAATGGGTCATGGATAAATTTAAAATTGGCAATAATCCAGGTACAGCTTGGGCCAGAGGAATTCCCCTCTTCGATACTGATGGGAAATTGATCGAACCACCTGAAAAATGGAAACTTCCAGGAAGAAATTGGTTTTATCAATTTAGAGGTGTTGTAGATCCACTTAGTGATGAGGGTTTTCGTTTTACATTTAAAAATGATTCCATTACTCTTGCTGAAGAAGGTGATGTCAAGATTGAATACAAACATAGTGATAAAGATAATTTCGATAAGGTTAATCCAAAGCCTGCACAAGCCCGGGTAAAACCTTGGGAACGATTATATATGGACGAATTGGAAGCGCGATTGTGGAAAGTTGAAGGTGACTTAAGTAATTTGGAATTGGAAGCAAATCTTCAAGCTGAAGAGATTAGATCTGGGGTAAAAAGTAGCTCGGAATATGTAAAGGATAAAATCTTTGGTACACGTAGCTATTTTAGTGAACATATCCAAACTTTAAAAGGAGATAAACATAAAAATGGAAGCATAGAAAACCACTTCGATAAGTTTAGAAAGAAAACTAGAAAGTTCCATTTTATAGGAATTGGTCTTGGTGTTGCCCTTGTTGTTAGTGGTGGAGCAGGCATAGCTTCAATCTACGCTTTTAACCTGGCTCCTTCTTCAGCAGATAAATTGGTAAAAGAAGTTGCTGAAATTGAGGAGGAAATTTATCAACTCCATCAGAAAAAGCTACAGACTCTTTTTGATTATAAAAAAACAATAAATAAAGAAGCTTTATATAAACCCGCAACAGATCATTGGATCTACGAACTTTAGGATCTCTTCCAATATTCGTTCTGAAAAGGCCAATTAGCTTAGTGATTTTGAATAACTAGATAATAAAAAAAACTAAGAACCGGGGAATATCATTTAATCTGTATTAGCTAAATCGAGTTCCATACTGATCTTATCGATATTGGCTGAACAGTTTTCCGGGGTATCATCGCAGTAAATATCAAATTTAAGTTGCTTTGATCTAAAAATATTATTTGTAATAGACATTTTATCAAAGTCCTTAATTCCGATAACAAGAGGCTCATTAAGTAAACCAAAAATGGAAAGTGCTTGAAACATTACCATTCGTAAAAGATCAAGACCAGTCTGCCATAATCGCTGTTCGAATATTGGGGGAATGGAACGCAACCCTAAAAATGATAGAACACCTTGAGGTTCTTTAAATTCTTTATTTTTCTCTTTCATCTGTGTGTAAAGAAGGTTGTCATTCACAGCAAATAGGAGTTTATTCGAATAGAAATAATTCTTAAGCTGCGGAAACAGAAAGATTTTCATGTCGCATATTGCCATTTTTCTTGATTCAGTTAGGATGAAAGTTGATTTACTTTTGAACTCAAATTTGTTTTTAAAGCCTACTGAAGCATCGGCTGTGCTTGGTTCGTAGGCCTTAAATTGAGGAAAGTCAATAAGCCTTGGAACAGACATTCTAAGGAAACCATCACACACTGACCTTACTCGCAACTCAGTTTCGATATTTTCAATATTTCCTGAATTTTCTGAGGAGAAGGGCAAAAGTACTGCATCATCTTCTTGATTTATATTTTGAACTTCCAGCTTTAACTCGCCTCCAGGAGGAACTCCGCTAATTGCAAACTGTCCTTCATCATTCAACTTGTTTACTGCTAATTTTGTACCAGCTACTGAAATTGACAAGTCTGAGGAATCAATTTCAGATCCATATAAATTTCCAGAAACGGTTTGTAATGGTCCAAGCTCAACATTAAAATTTGGAACTAGCTTCTCTGAAGATGTTTCTACTAGCACCACATCTTCAGCTTCAGACTCTTTTGATATGGACAAATCCAATGGTCTAGTTTTTCTACCAATATCATCCCCTAAGATAATCAAACTAATTTTTGTATCCTTTGGGATCTCTACACCTGACAAATTAACTGCAAGCATATTAGTTTCTGGGTAGTTTTTGGCCTCAGAAGGCATACTCGTAGCTTCCAGATATGCAGGCGTTGCGACAACTTTTTGGTCAGGGTAGCCCTCAATATAAACGGTGACTGCTCTTGCATCTCCATTTAAAGTCAAAAACAACGAAGGATCTTCAGTAAGGATTCCATCTCGTTGATTCATTTTTTCATTTTTGATTTCAACTTTATTCCCATTACCTACAATAAAATTGGTATTATCTGGATCATCTTGGTCTAGATGGGCTATTTTTTGAGCATTTTCATTACCACTGATGCTTCCTTCTGCTTTGGAAACATGGTTGTAATCTTCCTGTTTCGAGCATGAAACAAAAAATATTGCAGATAAGACTAGTGAAAATGAAATTTGGTGAACTTTCATTCTGGTTCCTCTCGTACTTTTACTGGCTCATGTACCTGATCGGCATAAGTCTTCTGAAAATTGATAAGCGACAAAAATAGAATATTTAATCCATTATTACAGCTTGCTATAGCTAATGCTGAACATTATTATCAAATTCTTTAGATAAGATTTTAGATTAATTGCCGAAGTATCTGTATTGATTCTGAGGTGGATTATAGGGCCGAGCTATGTCTAATCAAGTTAGGCCTTCGGCGAACATGTAACTTAAGCTCTCAGCTAAACTGTAAGTCCTATATCTGACAAAAATAATGTTTTGAAATCAAAAGATTAAGAGATTATACAGCCGCTGTTTTTTCTTCTCCATTATCATTTT
>JBGCDR010000385.1:0-3834 GCA_045105515.1 Oligoflexales bacterium | reverse complement strand
ATAACTATAAGACTCTTTACATGTTGCGCGCATGGGCACCCCCAAGATCTTTTGATTTTCCGACAATTATAGCCTTTTTAGAGAAACTGGGGAAATTCGCTAAAGATTATAGTGCTCTAAGCCTTACACACAAAAGCGGCGGTGTGTTTCCAATCAGGCACTACATATCAGCTGCACTGGTAGCAGCAAGAGTCAGGCTAACGGCAGTGGAAGTTGCATAGGTAGCATCACTATCAATACTAATATTGGTTGATGTGGGAGGGGTATTATCATGGGTGATGGTGTCGTTAATACAAGAGCTCTCATTACCTACTTCATCTCTAAATTTAACATATACCGTGGCTAAAGCGTTTGTCTGCCCGAGGGTCCATGCTTTTGAAGTTCCGAAAGATTCCCAAGTCCCTCCAGCAGCGCAGTCTGATGCATTGGTGATAAACATTTCAGCAACATCATTTGCAGTAAGTGTTAAGGTGACAGTAGTGCTTGTTGCATAAGTGGAGCCACTGTCGATATTAATGCTTGTTGATGTAGGTCCTGAGTTATCTACTGCCACATCTGGGTTACTGTGAGAAGTGTCATCTGCTGAATTGTCAGAATTTTCACCTTTAGAAGTTTCTTCGTTATTATTATCAACTATATTTTGATCGAACGTAAATGTATCATAAGTACATCCTGATTCCATTCCAAAAATATCTTTAAACTTGGCAAACACAGAAGTTTCGTTGTTGGCCCATTGTAATTCCCAGTCGATCTCGCTTGACCCTATCTCTTGCCAAACGCCTCCACCTGAGCAATTCTCCACGTTGGTAAGATAAAATTCTACAATACTTGGCTTTGTTTCTAGTTTAACTTTGCTGGTTTTTTTTTCGGGAGTCAAATCAGTTTCATCAATTGAAATAGACAAGTCACTAAATGAATATTTAGAACATGGTAGGCTAATTTCAAAAGCTGGAGTCTCAATAAATAAGTAGTCGTCTAATGTTGGTTGAAAATTCTTTAGAATCTTGGGAATCATCTTAATGCAGTAGCTAAATGATATAGTTCCACATAAGTTGTTATCTGACGCAGCTTTGAGCAAGTCTTGGCTTTTTGGTTCCTGTTCTGAGTATTCTAACCAACGGCATGCATTTTCACTTTCCCCCTCCTCGCTGAGTGCAAGAAAAGATCCTGAAACCATTATAGGTTCCGAAAATTCAGCATCAACACCTTCCGGCTGCTCAAACTCAAATACTTTTTCCTCATTATCAATCAACTCTCTAATTTTCTCAGAGTCTTTTAATTTATCTCCTTCATCTAGGATTTCCGAGTATTCAAGTCCCTTGATCTCCAACACTTCACCATTTTCATCTCTGGCAACAATATCAGATTCAATACTTTGATTTAATTCATTTTTTTTGCTTGAGCTTATGTTCTCTACATCTACACGTGAGAAATTTGTGCGATTTGGATTATTACATGAAAAGACGAAAAAAATAGAGGCCAAAAATAAGTGAACAACACTCATATACTATTCTCTCTTTATAGTATTAATCGATCGAATAAATTTTGATATAGTTGAAATAATTCTGTTACCATCTAATTTATTTGATAAATATTCTTGGGAAAATAATATTTCAAAAATATTCGGGCTGTTAATTTGGTCTTTTATTTGACCTTTAGATTTAATATTTGACATATCTTCGCTGGACTCGCTCTATCAGGGCGAGATGTCAGTACAATAGAAATCATCGCACGATGAAGAAAAAGCTGAAATTAATAGGTGATTCGCACATACTATTGTTAAAAAATAATCAATCTGTCTTTAGTCGAGCAATCTGAGGTTTCTCCAAAGAATCTGATAAAAAACAGGGGAAATAAATTTTGATCAGGATCTTTTTCAGAAAAGAGTAACAGAAATTAGTACTTAATAGGTAAGAGAATAATGTATTTCTTAAGACTGAATTATCGGATCTAGAATTGACGAAAAATATATTATGTGGGAGTTTCAGAGATCAAAATTCAGTTTGGTACATGTATTCTTCTTTGACTATTTTCCCATTTTCTATGGTATACAGACCGACTTCTTCCATTTGTCCCCTTTTGCCAGAATCCTTCATTGTAACATCCATTGCGTATATTACAGCAAATCGATCACCGAGGGGAAAGGGCCCCTTCGCAGAGGCAGAATGAACTTCTGAGTTGGATTCCCACCAATCGTGTTTTGCACGAATTGCATCTATTCCATCACATACTTGATTTGGTCCGGGAGCTGCCTCAATACTTTTAGCATTAGGCGAATATAAACTATCAAGAGCTTGTCTGGATTTTCCAGTATTTACTAATTCTAAAAGTTTTTTCCCAACTTCAAATGCATTGTCCACAATCTTATTCCTCCATTAATTTACTTGATATTTTACAAGTTATGGAATTTCAAGCAACCTGAAACAGAAAAATATATTATGTTCAAATGGAGGGCGGAACTAAATCATCACCTGAATCATTGATGGCTAATCTTTGGCTAAGTAAAGATTAGCCCCTAAAAAACTCGTTAGAGTTTCGCTAGAAAATCGCCATATTTACTATTGGCTTAAAGTGAGCGCTTTGGGCCTTTGAACTTCTAAGAATTGAGCTTCAGATGTTGCGCATCTTGCTATGAGCCATTTGTAATGAAATTTAGATACTAAATAAGGGGATTGCTAATTTTCTTTTTTCTCAAGGAGTATTGTTACGGTTTTTTTTAATTGAATAGAGGGAAATGGTTTTGTGAAAACTTTGGTGAATAGGGATAAAATATCATCATCAACTCCACTATAACCGGTTACTAGAATCACGGGACAGTGGGGGCTCTCTTTTTTTATTAGCTTTACAAGTTCATATCCGTCAGCATCTGGCATTTTATAGTCAGTGATTACAAGATCTGGCTTTGTTTCTTTGAAGGTAACCCAGCCAGATTTAACATCAAGAGCTTTGAATACTGTTGTGCTAACGTCTTCGATACATGACTCAATCAGATCTAATATGTCTGGGCTGTCATCGACAATTAGTACTTTGTTCATTTATTCCTCATTTTGTCTTTCGTCGGTCGGTATAGTTTTTCTATGTTAGCTTGCATAGCATTGCTCCTCTTGGATAAGTAGCTACGCTTACTGTTACAAAAAGGTTGGTGAATTTTGAGTTTCGAGAACTTTCTAGGTATAAATTGCTCTGATTATTAGAGATTTTCTATGGATCTTTCAGGTATAGCTCGAATTTTGGTCAGCTCAGTTAAATTACCAAAGAATCATAGGCACTTTTAGAAGTGATTTAACTTAGATTAGCTAGCTTAATGGACCAAAACTGGTTTTAAGATTTTAGATTCGATTGACATTTACGTTGAATACTTATTTTTTAAGACCCTTACAAGGGGTTTTGTTCAAAATAAACCTACCAAGTTCAATTCTTTAGTGGTAATTTACCAATATGATATTAGTAACATAGACCTAAAATTTAAATTATTCTGGAAACTTTAAGGTATAAATATGAACACTTCACCAAAACTAAAGGTAAATAGACATGCAGAGCGCGGCAAATATGAAAGCACGGAAATAGCTGCTATTTTGGATGCTGGAAACCTAGCACACATAGGTTTCATTGATGAGGGCATTCCTTATGTTATGCCAAGTTTATATGCAAGAATCGAAGATCAAGTTTATATACATGCTGCTATTGGAAACCGCTTGATGTATAGGAATTTCAATAACTGATTGGCGGGATTTATCGTTGTAATTTTAAGGGTTTTTAAATTAAGTATTGCCCGATTATTTTTAGGTTGTCATGAAACTTTTCCTCCGTTTTTGTGATTGCTCTTCCATAATT